>CAYUFZ010000278.1:363-3894 GCA_964444025.1 uncultured Emticicia sp. | reverse complement strand
GTATTGCCCAAGGGGCTTTAGTGGCGGACGAACTGTCTCTACCTTTTGCTTATGTTCGCCCAAAACCTAAAGAACATGGCATGGGAAATCAAATCGAAGGTCGAATCGAGAATGGGAAAAAAGTGGTGGTTATTGAAGATTTAATTTCTACTGGAGGTAGTTCTCTAAAAGCTGTTGATGCCATTCGACAATCAGGAGCGGAAGTCATTGGAATGGTGGCTATCTTTACTTATGGATTCAAAACAGCTGATGACAATTTTGATAATCATGCTGTCAGATTGGTTACTTTGAGTAATTATGAAGATTTAGTAGGATTGGCTATCGAACAAAAATATATTTCGGAAAATAATCTCAGCTCCCTCCAAGAATGGAGGAAAAACCCTGAAAATTGGAATATTTAAGCAGTCTATTAAGACTGCTTTTTTTAATTACACCCTCCTATTTCAGCTTTGAATACAGCACCCGCATCTGCTTGAAATCCTGCCGTCAATAAAACGGCATTGCCCGCTTTATACAATACATTGGCAGTTGATGATAATTTATTTTGAGCAGTAATGCTATTGGTAGCCTGCACAATATTATCTTTTGTACTATAATTATTATTAGGTGCGGTGAGATTTATCGAACTGACCAGACTTGTTAGGCTATTATTTGAGGTATTTCCTTGCAAAGTCTGATTGGTCGAAACAACCCTGATTTTATATGTACCGCCTAATTTCAAAGAAATATTTGAAGGAATCTGACAATTAATCACACCACTGCTGAATGAACTTCCGATGATGATTGGGTTGTCGAAAGTACCTGAATTATCCGAAAGCTGAACATCAAATCGATTATTGGCTGAAAATACCCCAGAGGAAGTAAAAGCTACATCAAAATTAGTACCTGGACAAAGCGAATTGATAGAAAAAGTAGGTGCCGAAATGAATGCTGTATTCGAGACTATCGTAAAATTGGTTATGAAGGGCCCATAATTTATTTTACCAGAAGCATTTTCAAACTCATACCCAGTGACAGTCAATGTATAATTTCCGGGAGCTAAAACCCTACCATATATATTTTTCCCTAGATTATTAAATAAAGCAAAATAAGGGATATTTTCGACAACCTCGTGTAAATAAGGCAATCCTTCTAATTTCATTTTAAAACTTTTCAAAGGAATTAAAGAACAAATCGGACTAACCAGCACAGAAGTAGATTCGGGAACTTCTGCGATAAACATATTATTTTTAAGAGGAAATTTATAAGCAAATGGGTCTCCTGATTGAACATAATCATATTCCACCAAACGAGTACACGAATCATTTACCATTACATTTACTTCTATGGTACTCATAGCCGAACATCCATTTTGAGTTCCTGTTACTTGATAAGTACCACTATTAGCAATTTTGGCATTAGTGATTAAGACTCTATCCGCTGAAGCAGTAAAAGCACCAGGGCCACTCCATACATAAGTACTTGCACCAGAAGCATTTAACTGAATCGTTTCTCCTTCATAAATTGGCTCAGGCGTATTCACAACCAAATTCACTTCTTTGATACCTATACTTGCAGGGGTAGAAAATCCATCATAACAATACCCCTCTTTTACTACCGCCCTAAACATTGTCTCTTTCAACAAATTAGAAAAAGTTAGACTAGAAGAAGTCTGATTAATATTATTGACAGTTAAGAAATTATCCTCCGACGACTCCCATCTCAAAATATTCCCAACATACCCTGTTAATGTAAGAGTACCAGAATTAGTACCTTTACAAACGGTTGTGCCACCAGAAACAGCACCGGCATTGGTTGTACAAGGATTGACAATGGTCAAGGTTACTGGAATTCTCAAACTTTTAGTACAAATCAAACTTGCATCCGAGCAAGAAGCCTCCGCATAATAAGTATAAACACCAACCGAAGTTACCTGAGGAATAAATTCATTTCCTGTCGCCAGTAGATTTCCGTTCGTTGCCGCATCATACCATTTGATGGAGCTTGGTGTCGTTGTTCCATCTGTATAAACAATTACCGTAAAAGACTCCAAACACAGAGGGTCTAAATAAGCAGCATCCCGAGCTTCCAAAGTCCATATTCCATTGGGATTTTCACCATACAATCGACTGAGTTCTTGGAAAGGAGAAAATTCACCCGAAGCAGGTACCGTTCCAAGCATATTTTTGCCATCTTCAAAAGTAACGGTAATAGATCCAGGCGAAGTACCTCCATCATTGTAAGTACCAGAAGCCAATAACTCAACGGCAGTGTTATTGGGAGAAATAATCTTAAACGAAACCTCACTATTGTATGGATTACCTGCTCCGGGAGAGCCACAAGTGGTATAATCTCCCCCATCAATTTTTTTCCACTTAACGACAATTTTCACTTTTCTGATTTTATTTCCAGCCCCATTAATAGTCACTGTTGCATCTGGAGCTGTTTGGTATCCCCCGTCTATTCCAATCGTTGGGCCATTATATCCAGCTGAATATTGTTCAGCACAATAGGATGATGCTTGCAAACCATTGCCCGAAGTCAATAAAGTTCCAGCAGTTACCAATCGATTTACGATAGTGGGAGGTTTTACACCAAAATTAACCGTTACTAGCAATGCAGAAGAAGGCAAAGTACAACCATTTGATGAGATAGAAACAAAATACGAGCCAGATTCTTTTACTACCAATTGAGCAGTGGTAGCTCCGTTCAATACCTTAGAATTTTTATACCATTGATAGGTAAATGAAGCCCCTTCATTTGCTTTTAATATCGATGAATCCCCCTCACAAAAAGTCAAAGGTCGTGTATAACTAATATTGACAGAAGGGCATTGTACATTTCCAATAATCGTAACCCTATGTTTCTGATTATAAGTAGCCAAAACACCATTTCCCGAATTACTCAAAATATTATACCCTAAATTTATAAACTCCATTCCTTCTCCTAATTCATTATCATATACTCTCAAAGTGATATTTTTAGATAAATTATTGGCATCTAAAATCAACGGACTCGGGATTGTCAAATCATAATCTATTCCTTCAATCGCAGTACCAGTGTTGGTTAATTCAAGTGTAATCGGTTGAGAAGGAGCTTGGTCAATCATCAACTGAATGGTATAGTCTTTATAGGCGAACCCATTGTTGATATTAGGCGTAACCGACTCTGCCTGCCGAACAATCGTCCCTCCAAACTTAAACCTGATGGTAGGAGCAACAGGAGGGTCAGTGATTTTAAAAGCCCCAATTTTAGTTTTCCAATTGAAGTTGGAGGTAGTTTCGTAAAACTCATTGGTGTACCAAAGAGTCTCTTCATCTGAAGGGTCGATAGCAAGAGAGGTATAATCTCCCCAGCGATTACTGGTACCTGTTTGCGAACCACCTCCATTCACAAAAACTTGTTCATTTCCTAAAGTATTTAGTGGGTCGCTTTTTTTTCTTTCTGCATAATTAATGCTTGGAAAGCTTGAGCTACTTGACTTACTATATGCCAAAGCAATATTTCCTTTTTGGTCTAATGATGTTTTTTTAGGTTTAAAAGTATTTGTTG
>CAYUFZ010000278.1:0-353 GCA_964444025.1 uncultured Emticicia sp. | reverse complement strand
CATCCATCTATTATCTCCAGAAGCTCCGTTGATAGTACCAGGAGCATACGTAGAATTTTGGTTGATTGTCCAAGCGTTATTGGGAGATGTCCGGGTAAGTTCATACCAACGCATTGCTGCTTGATAGGTATCTGCCGAGATTGGATTCTGCCCACTGACATTGACCACATGGTTCATCACAATAGACTCATAAGTATCAAACCTTCTATAAATCACTCGACTCATCATTCTGTCGGCAATGGCATCCAAGCCGTCAGTCGAATTGAGCTGCTCTACCGCTGCCCTTGAAGAAGGCGAACGACCATCAAAAGCACCTACTGGCAAGTTTATTCTCGAGCTTAAGGTTGAATTAC
>CAYUFZ010000277.1:3460-3906 GCA_964444025.1 uncultured Emticicia sp. | reverse complement strand
GGACCAGTCCACATTTCATAATCAAAAAAATCTGGAACAGAAACTACTGGAGGATTTCCATTATTCCTCATGTGAAAATAACAACACATTTCTACATGCGAGACTTTCCCTAATAATCCTGCATCGACAATATTTTTCTTGGCATCTATGAGATGTGGCGTACTTTTTCGTTGCGTGCCAACTTGCACCACACGATTGTATTTTCTGGCAGCAGCTACCATAGCCTCGCCTTCTATTACATCTACGCTGATTGGCTTCTGCACATACACATGAGCTCCAGACTTCATGGCTTCAATGGTTTGCCGAAGCCGGTCCGCGTGCGGCCGTCGCCCGGCACCTGCAGGTTGGCGTACTGGCCGGGGAGGAAGAGCAGCTTCTTCAATTCCTCGCCCTGCAGAACGAGGGAGAAGGTGCTGTCGGAGAGCCGGCTTACCGCCTTGATCTGC
>CAYUFZ010000277.1:2385-3450 GCA_964444025.1 uncultured Emticicia sp. | reverse complement strand
CTGGTGTTCCGATTAATACAATATCAAGCTTGTTCTCGGCAAGTAATTTTCGATAATCTGTATATAATTTAGGGACTTGTTTGGATGCCTGTCTCTTAGCAACTAATTCCCCTGCTGCTTGTAATAGATTTTTATCCACATCGCACAAAGCAACCACTTCTACTGATGCAACCTGAATCAGACGAAACAAGTCGCTTTTTCCATACCAGCCCGTCCCGATTAATGCTACCCTGTAAGTTTTAGGAACAGAAAAGGTAGGTTTTGCCTCAATGTTTAAAGTAGAAAGAGCGACACTCGCCGAAACCCCTTGTATAAATTTTCGACGATTCAAATGAAGATTCTCCATAGTATTGATTAAAAAGTATTTGGTTGAATAGATAACCAAATATATCCTTTTCTGTACTGAATCACAAATTATATAGACATTAAGAAACAAAATCACGACTAAGATTATTAAATTGCATTCATTATCATTTAAAAACATGAAATACTCGATAGCATCGCTGATTCTATTCATTTCTTTGGCGGCATGCCAAGAAAAAAAAGCGAAGTATGATTTAATTATCCAAAATGGGTTGATTTATGATGGAAGCGGGAAAAAACCATTCAAAGCCGACATCGGAATCAATGCTGATACGATTGCATTTATCGGCGATTTATGTGAATGCAATGCCAAGAAAACGATTGATGCCAAAGGGATGGCGGTTAGTCCAGGCTTTGTAAATATGCTAAGCTGGAGTACCGAAAGCCTGATTCATGATGGCCGTTCTTTAGGCGAGATTAGCCAAGGAGTAACGCTCGAAGTGATGGGAGAAGGAACTTCGATGGGACCGATAAAAAAAGAGATGATTCCATTTATGGAAGAAGCCCAAGGCGACATAAAATACCCAATTAATTGGCGAACCTTAGGCGAATATCTAACATTTCTAGAGAAAAAAGGGATTTCGACAAATATCGCTTCTTTTGTAGGAGCTGCCACTGTACGTGCCAATGCTTTGGGTTTTGAAAATCGCTCCCCTACGTCACAAGAATTAGAACAAATGAAAGAAGAAGTTCGTACTGCCA
>CAYUFZ010000277.1:0-2375 GCA_964444025.1 uncultured Emticicia sp. | reverse complement strand
ATGAAAGAGGGAGCTGTGGGTTTGGGTGCAGCACTTATTTATACGCCAGGTACTTATGCCAAAACAGAAGAATTGATTGAATTGGCAAAAGTAGCAAGCCAATATGGAGGAATGTATGTTGCCCATCTGCGTAGTGAAGGAAACAAACTAGAAGAAGCTGTAAACGAAATGATAGAAATTTCACAAAAAGCAAATATTCGGTCTGAAATATATCATCTAAAAGCAGCGGGAAAAGACAACTGGCACAAAATGGATAAAATAATCCAAAAAATTGATAGTGCCAGAAGTCTCAATATACCGATTACTGCAGATATGTACACCTACATAGCAGGGGCAACAGGCTTGGATGCTGCCATGCCTACTTGGGTACAAGAAGGAGGCTATACTGCGTGGAAAACAAGGCTTCAAAATCCAGTTATTAGACAAAAGCTTGCATACGAAATGACAAGTCCACAAAATACTTGGGAAAATCTTTGCTTGGCTGCTGGACCAGAAAAAACGCTCCTAATTGGTTTTAAGCAAGATTCGCTAAAAAAATACATAGGCAAAACATTGGCAGAAGTAGCAAAAATCTCTCATAAAACTTGGTACGAAACAGCCATGGATTTGGTAATTAATGACGGAACGAGAGTCGATGTGGTGTATTTTTTGATGAACGAAGAAAATATCAAAAAGCAAATAAAATTACCTTACATGAGCTTTTGTTCGGATGCCGCCTCGATGGCTCCAGAAAGCGTTTTCTTAAAATCGAGTACTCATCCAAGAGCATACGGAAATTTCACTCGATTGTTGGGAAAATACGTGAGAGATGAAAAAGTGATTAGTTTAGAAGAAGCGATTAGAAAATTAACTTCTTTGCCTTGCGACAATTTAAAAATTAAGAAAAGAGGGCGAATAAAAAAAGGGAATTATGCAGATGTTGTTATTTTCAATCCGAATACGATTCAAGATAAAGCAAGTTTCGAAGAGCCTCATCAACTTTCCGAAGGAGTCATTCATGTCATTGTAAATGGAATATCCGTCATTAAAGAAGGAAAACATACCCAAGCCAAACCTGGAAGATTTATCAAAGGGCCCGGATTTGGGAAATGAAATAAAAAAGGGAAACATCTCGCTTCCCTTTTTATTTTTAGCTCTTATTTTCCGAACAATCTACTGAAAAAACCTTTGGCTTTTTCTTTTACTTCTTCTACGCTTTCGGTCGCCTCTGTTGCCAATTCTTGTGCTTTTGCTTTAGCTGCATTCATCGCTTCGGCAGCTTCTTCTTGAAGCTCATTTAACTTTTCTGCCGCCTCTGCACGCATCTCGTTGATGTTTTGCTCGCTTACTAATTCAGAAGCCTTGGCTTTCAACTCATCCACTGCTTGCGAAGCCTCACTTGCCAATTCTTGTGCTTTTGCTTTGGTTGCATCCAATACTTGAGTCGCTTCGTTTTGCAACTCTGCCAATTTCTCAGCAGCTTCAGCTTTTACTTCATTTATTTTTTCTTCATTAACAAGTTCCGAAGCCTTTGCTTTTAAATCTTCTACTACTTGACCTGCCTCATTTTTAAGCTCATTCAATTTTTCAGTTGCTTTGTCAGCAATATTTTTTTCATTTTCTGCCATGATTGATAATTGGTTTTTATGTATTAGACGAGTTTCTGATACAAAGTAACAAATTTCTTCTAAAATATAAAGGTCTTTTTACAAAAAATAATTTACTGAATCATTTTTTAACCAACAAAGCTGCCCGAAACAGCAGCTTTGTTGGATGAGGAATCAATCAAATCACCATTACTTTCTATTTTTCAATTCCTCTACATCTTTCAACAATTGATTGATTAAGAGTTGTTGTTGGTTTATCATTGTTTGTTTTTCTTCCAATTCTTTTTTTAAATCCTGCGTTGCCTTTACAAGCAATGGAGTAAGTTTGCTGTAATCAACCATCCAAGGATTTTTGGGCAAACCATTTTCATCTAATTCATCGTTTTTACCTGGATTTACAGCTTGAGGATAAACTTGATTCAACTCTTGAGCAATGAAACCAATTTGCTGAATTTTATTTTTATCACTTTTAAAGGTATAATCGGCCACATTGATTTTCATTACGTCATCAATAGAATAATGAGTAGGTTGGATATTTTCTTTCAATCTTTTATCAGACGAAGTCACATAATCAACACCCGTACCCGCTGAATTTATTGCAATCTTCGCAATCATGCTTCCCGCTTTCAGAAACATCATATATTCTGTATTCAGTAATGGTCCAATAATATTTGTCGCTGGTACATTTATTTTGATAACACCGTTAGGGTCTGTCGAGGTACAATTAATATACAGTGGAACATCAAAATTAGTATCTATATGAAGTGGACTAGAAGGTGCCGTAACACC
>CAYUFZ010000276.1:0-3925 GCA_964444025.1 uncultured Emticicia sp. | reverse complement strand
AAAAGAAGCTTTGTTGCTTAAATCTCGTTGAAAAACGGCTTTTTCCATCGGGAAAGTGATGGTAATTTGTGCAGATGTTTTTGTACTACCTATCAAGCCCGCCAATACAAAGAGGGTTAATACGTTTATTTTCATACAATTCGGGATTTTATTTTTTTTAATTGTGCAAAATTACAAAAAAAATAACCTTTTAATAACTCATCAGGCAATATGCCATACATTTATTATTAAAAGGCTTTTTTTGCGAAATTTAGGTCGATTATTTACCGAACAATCCACCTAAGAGTCCACCGATACCGCTGTCTTGGCTATTTTTTTGATTATTCCCCATGAGTCCTCCGGCAATATTCATCAAATCGTTCATGTCGAGTTTTCCATCTGCTAAAGCACCAGCACCTTGACTTAAAATATTACTAAAGTCAATGCCATTGGTTTTTCCTCCCGTGACAGCCCCCATCAAACCTCCTAAATCAATAGAACTATCATTAGGGTCATTTGTTTTATTGATTAATCCTCCCAAAACAGAAGGCAACATATTTCCTACAACTCCAGCCGCTGCCGAATCAGAAAGCCCGAATTTGCTCATTAAATTACCAATAACACTTTGGGCAATATTTCCTACGATTGGATTTGACATCAAATTGCCGTTGTTTCCTCCCGAAAGCAGACCGATAATGCTTCCCAAGCCTCCTTGAGAAAGGGCCTGATTGCCCAATCCACCCATAAGCCCTTGCATGACTTCGTTCATGACATTTTCGTTATGCTCATTCGGAACATCAGGGTTTGCTACCACGGCATTCTGTCCGTATTGTTGGATAAGGTCTTTTAGTACGTCAATCATTTTATTAAGAGTTTGTTTGAAAAATTGTACAATAATAGATTAAAAATGAGATTAATTTTTCTATTTGATAAAAAAAATTTATGTTTTGACGGAAAATAAATAACAAAGTAACTATCTTTAGCACAAATTTACTAATAACGCAAATTGAACGAATTACCGACAAATGGTATAAAATCTTTGGTTGAGATTTTAACCGAGCAAGTAGAAGGGTTGTTTTATCCGAGCGAATCCGATGAAAAAATTAAAATTATTGATTGGCAGGCCGACAATATTGCTCCTTTTGACTTAATTTTATTTAGAAAATACATTGGAGTCAATGCTTCGGAAAAAGTAGAGGTGATTCCTTGGGAGTTATTTTTTCAGCCCGTTTTGGAGGAGGCAGAGTGGTGGACAGATTACGAGAAAGAAAGAGCGGCTCAATTTTCAATCCTCAAAGAAACCGTCGTTTCAAATCTTTCAGACCTCACATTCTTTAGAGTTGGAAAAGTGGAAATAGAAATTTATCTATTAGGCCGGGATAAAGAGGGGAAATGGAAAGGGCTAAAAAGCTTGATTATTGAAACATAAAAAAAGCGTCATTTCGACGCTTTTTTTATGCAAAAAAATTATTTTACTTTTTCAACAACTGCTTTGAACGCAGCTGGATGATTCATTGCTAAATCAGCCAATACTTTTCTGTTTAATTCGATGCCTGCCTTTGCAAGTTTGTCGATAAACACAGAGTATGACATTCCTAATGGACGAACACCCGCATTGATACGAACAATCCAAAGACGACGGTAACTTCTTTTCTTTTGTTTACGACCAGAGTACGCATAAACTAAACCTTTTTCAACGGCGTTTTTTGCTACAGTCCAAACATTTTTTCTACGTCCATAATAGCCTTTCGCTAATTTTAGAACTTTTTTGCGTCTTGCTCTTGACGCTACGTGATTGACACTTCTAGGCATTTTAATTTTTTAGTTTTTGACTTTGGCGGTTAAATATTAACTCTTTTGTGCCGGTTGTCGGGTGAAACATAAGCATTGAAGCTTTGAACCAATGTAATCTACAAGATTACAAACTCAATAAACCTGCGATACGATTCATATCAGAAGGACTTACAAGCGTAGCAGAAGATAAATTTCTTTTACGTTTGTTAGATTTTTTAGTCAGGATGTGGCTGTGAAAAGCATGTTTACGCTTAATCTTGCCTGTTCCCGTAATTTTGAAGCGTTTTTTCGCTCCTGAATTGGTTTTTTGCTTTGGCATCGCTAAAACATTAAAAGTAATTGAACAAAAAAGTAAACTGGGTGGCAAAATTAGTATAAATTATTTCTTTTTACAAATTTTTGCCGAATTTGATTGCTTATTTAGCCATGATTGCATTATTTTTTGTGTTTTACTTATTAAAATATATAATTTTGTAAATCGTATCTTATATTTGAGGCTTAAATCCAAATAATTATTTAAATGTCAAAAAATTTAGTAATAGTTGAGTCCCCGGCTAAAGCAAAGACCATCGAGTCCTATTTAGGTGCTGATTTTACCGTAAAATCTAGTTATGGCCACGTAAGAGATTTGCCCGAAAAAGAATTAGGCATCGACGTAGAAAATCGTTTTCTGCCCAGCTATGTGGTCTCCTCTGATAAATCTAAAGTGATTTCAGAGCTTAAAAAATTGGCTAAATCGGCTGAAACAGTGTGGTTGGCAACTGACGACGACCGTGAGGGAGAGGCCATTTCTTGGCATTTAAAAGAGGCTTTGGGCTTGGATAATGCCACGCAAAGAATTGTCTTTCGTGAAATTACCAAAAAAGCTATTACAAACGCTATCCAAAATCCACGAAAAATCAATATGGATTTGGTCAATGCTCAACAAGCTCGAAGGGTCTTGGATAGATTGGTGGGTTTTGAGCTTTCTCCAGTTTTATGGAAAAAAATTCAGACAGCCGACCGAAATAATCTTTCTGCCGGAAGGGTTCAGTCGGTGGCAGTACGAGTGATTGTGGATAGAGAGCGTGAGATAGAAAAACATGAAAGTAAATCTACTTTTAAGGTAGTTGCTGAATTTTTAGTCGATAAAAATAAAATCCTTAAAGCGGAATTGCCCAAAAACTTTGAAACCGAAACAGAAGCGAGAACTTTTCTCGAAAAATGTAAAGGGGCGGCTTTTACCATTCAAAATTTGGAAGTAAAACCTGCTAAAAAAACGCCAGCAGCTCCGTTTACAACTTCTACTTTGCAGCAAGAAGCTTCCAGAAAACTGGGATTTTCTGTGCAACAAACCATGACTGTTGCTCAGAAATTATATGAAGCAGGTAAAATTTCTTATATGCGTACGGATTCTACGAATCTTTCTTCTGAAGCCATTGATAAGGCGGTTGGACAAATAAGTACTGCTTTTGGTGACAAATATGTCAAAACCCGTCAATATAAAACCAAAAGTGAGTCTGCCCAAGAAGCTCACGAAGCCATTCGTCCGACGGATTTTTCGACACAAAAAGCAAGTTCGGATAGGAATGAACAAAGATTGTATGAGTTGATTTGGAAACGGTCTATTGCTTCTCAAATGGCAGATGCTATTTTAGAGCGTACCACTGCCACCATCAGCATTTCTACCACACCCGAATTATTGGTTGCAACGGGTGAAGTGATTAAGTTTGATGGTTTTTTGAAGGTATATCTGGAGTCTAATGATGAGGAAGATGAAGAAAATAAAGATATGTTGCCTCCTTTGAGTATCCATCAAATACTGGATTTACAATTACTCAAAGCCACCGAACGATTTACCAAGCCTGCCGCCAGATATACCGAGGCAAGTTTGGTCAAAAAACTTGAAGAAATGGGCATTGGTCGCCCTTCTACTTATGCTCCTACTATTTCGACTATCATCAAACGAAAATATGTGGTGAAAGAAGATAGAGCAGGGAAGGAGAGGGCATTTAAGGAGATAACCTTGAAGAAAAATGAGATTTCAGAGAAAATAGGAAAGGAAAATTATGGCTCGGAAAAAGCAAAACTTTTTCCGACAGATGTAGGTATTGTGGTCAATGATTTTTTGGTGGATAATGAATAACAATGTAAAGGGGGGATTGTACTTGTC
>CAYUFZ010000275.1:759-3943 GCA_964444025.1 uncultured Emticicia sp. | reverse complement strand
CTATGGCACCTGCAAGCATGTTTGCTCCATCGGCATGGCTTCGTCCATATTCTTGAGGGCCGGGTTCGCCTTCCGAATTGGCTTTTACCAAGAAGCCTCCAAAATCAGGGATATATTCGTAAACTTCTTTTGTTTTTGCTTTCCACCAAGCCTGAACTTGTGGGTCTAATGGGTCGGATGTTTTGAGTTTGCCTAAAAGCTTGGGCGAGGCAAAATTAACCGATAAAAAGAGTTTTATGCCATATTTACGAAAAATATCAGCCAACACTTTTACTTTGACCAAATATTCTTTGGCCAATAATCGGGCACTTGCATTGACATTATTGATGGCGACGGCATTGATACCGATGGAGGCATTGGCACGTGCATAGTCTGTGTATCTTGAATCGATGGTTTCGGGCAATTCAAACCATTTCCAAAGGGATGCCCCTGCATATCCTCTTTCGATGGTTCCGTTCATGTTGTCCCAGTGGTTCAACATTCGGTAGGATATTTTGGGAATTTCTGTTTTGGCAATATTTTTTAAGGAATGTTTTTGTTGTAATTCACGAAGTAAGCCGAAAACAGCATATAAAATTCCTTTGTCGCTTCCTCCGACGAGAGTGATTTGACCTGATTTTTCGGTGATTCCGTAGCCTTCAAGGGCTAGGTTTGGGTCTATTTTGATGTGTAAACCTTGAGTATTTTTAGGCAATTGTGTAATGCCTAATAGTCCGTTTAAACCTACGCCAAGTTCTTCGAGAGCTGTTTTCAGCACCGGAGTAGGATTTGTGTGTAAATCAATTCCTTTAAAATAGCCAAGGTATTCTTGCCGAATGCTTTGTTCTTTGATTGGGTCATATTTGAGCCACAAGCGATAGCCGTCATCAGCTTTTGAGAAAAAGCTAAGAAATACTAAAAGGATAGTGAATAATTTAGTTTTCATGTTCGATGATGTTTTTAAGTGTAAATTCTACGCCTCGAAGTTCTGCCAGACCTTTCAACCGTCCGATTGCAGAATAGCCTGGATAGGTTTTTTTCTTAAAATCATCTAAAATCTGATGCCCGTGGTCGGGTCGCATGGGAATTTCTGCATCTATTTGTCGATTTTCCGAACGTCTGCGTTCTTCCAAAAGAATATTCTTAATCACTCCAATCATGTCCACATCTCCATACAAATGGGCTGCTTCATGAAATATTAATGGGTCTTCTTGTTCTCGTTTGGTGGCTCTCAAATGTAAAAAATGAATTCTATTAGCAAATTTTTGAGCCATTCTCACCAAATCGTTATCGGGTCTTACGCCCAAAGAACCAGTGCAGAAGGTAATGCCATTATTGCTTTCGGGGTAGGCATTCATCAAAAAATCTAAATCCGCTTCTGTACTGACTACTCTCGGCAAACCAAGCAAAGGAAAAGGGGGGTCGTCGGGGTGAATACATAAATTGATTCCGTTTTCTTTTGCCACTGGTCCCACTTGTTGGATAAAATAAGCAAGATTTTCTCGGAGTTTTGTTGCTCCAATTTCTTTGTATTGGTCTAATAATTGTTGAAAACCATCGAGCTGAAAGGCCTCTTCCGACCCCGGCAAACCAAGCAGTACGGTATTTTGTAGCTCTGCAAGTTCTTCCTCAGACATTTTTTTGAATTTATCTTCTGCAATTTTCATAACTTCTGCCGAATAATCTTTCGCTGCTTCTGGACGTTTCAGAATGAACAAATCAAAAAGGGCAAAGTCAGTCCAAACAAATCGAAGGGCAATAGCTCCGTCTGGTAATTGGAATGTTAAGTTGGTTCTCGACCAATCCAGCACAGGCATAAAATTATAGCAGACTGTTTTTATTCCTTTTTGGGCAAGATTGATGAGAGAGGTTTTGTAATTTTCGATAAAAAAATCACGTTCGGGCAATGCTTTTTTAATGGCTTCATGAACGGGCAGGCTTTCTACTACCAACCATTTTAGTTCGGAATAGGCTGCATTTTGAGCTTCAATAATAGTGATTCGTTCCTGAATCGCTTCTGTTGTCCAGATTGCTCCAACCGGAATCTGATGGAGGGCAGAAACTACTCCCGTACAGCCCGATTGCCTGATGTCCATCAATGAGACCGCATCATTCGGACCAAACCATCGCATGGTATGTATCATTTTTTTGTTAGGGTTGAATGTACTGACTAATAATAATATGCGAATTAAAAGTTTAAGTGTCAGTTTTACAATTATATCTTTGATTATTTTAAGACAAAGAAATAATATGTAATGTCTTTTTTTTAGACAATAAATAATTTTGATACGAATTTTTTTATGCTTCGTATGTTAAAACCAACCGTTCATGTAATTTCAAGCCTTTATTTGTGTGTTTCAATATTTATAGTACTAATTTTGCAATGCAGTAAATGAGTTAAAATAGGCTATTAATGACTTTGAATGCTTGTTTTTTCTATTAATCAGCAGAATAAATCGATATTTATTTACAAAATTTCGACCAATTGAAATGGTCGAAATTTATCACGGATGGTCGAGCAGAGTGGCTATTTGGTCTATTCTGTCGAAAATTGAGCAAAAATGCTTGTTTCTTTGTAGAATCATTAAAAAAATAGGTAGTCAAAAAACTAAACCAAAATTAATTAATTAAATCAATTCAAAATATTTACACAAAACAAAATGAAAAAACTAACTAGCTTGGTGCTGATAGTAATGATGAGTTTGTCGGCATTTGCTCAATTTCCGGCAGGGGGGAAATTTACAGACCCTAAAAAAGGGCATGTATTTGGGAAAATTGTAGATGAGCAAGGAAAACCTGTGGAGTTTGCTTCGGTGATTATCATGAAAACTGTTTTAGATAGTGCCAGCAAGAAAATGAAAGATGTATTGGTAAAAGCACAAAGTACGGCATTAAATGGCGATTTTAGCTTTACTGAATTGCCAATAATGGGTCGTTTGAAATTGAAAATATCTTCGGTAGGGTATAAATCCAAAGAAATGCCGGTTGCTTTTGCAATGCCGAAAATGGAAGGAATGGCTCCGCCCAAGCCTGGCCAACAGCCCGACCCTGCCATGTTGGCGAAAATGATGGCAGCATTCGAGAAAGATTTGGGCAATATCAAGTTGGAGAATGATACCCAAACTTTGGAAGGCGTAACCGTCACTGCCCAAAAAGCATTGCTAGAAATGGATATCGACAAAAAATCGTTTAATGTCGAAAAAAA
>CAYUFZ010000275.1:0-749 GCA_964444025.1 uncultured Emticicia sp. | reverse complement strand
TAGTCACAGCGGGAGGTACAGCGGTTGATGTGATGCGAAATATCCCTTCGGTTCAGGTGGATATTGATGGAAATGTGAAAGTTCGAAATGCAGCTCCTACTATTTTTATCGATGGAAGACCAACAACTTTAAGTTTAGACCAAATTCCTGCAGATGTGATAGAAAAAGTGGAGGTTATTACAAATCCTTCGGCGAAGTACGATGCTTCGGGAAGCATGGCGGGAATTTTGAACATTATTTTGAAGAAAAATAAGAGAAGTGGCTATAATGGCATGGTGAATGTTGGTGCCGACCGTTTCGGAGGCTCTAATGCCATGGGCAATTTCAGTATCAAGCAAAATAGAGTAAATGTTACTTTAATGGGTATGAATATGCGTCCTCGCAACAATACCATTGGTAATAGCGAAAGAAGTAGCTCGATTGGGGAGGTTAATTCGATGGTAAGTCAGGATATTTCTAGTAAAAATAAAGGGTCGATGACATTTTCGAGATTGGGCTTGGATTATAATTTATCCAACAGAACAGTGGCTTCCATCGGTACTTTTTTGGGAGATGGGAGATTCAACCCAACAGAAGATATTAAAATCGAAAATACAAGAAATAATACAACCAGCTTAAGCAATCGCCTTTCTCAATCCAACAGAAACTTCAAACCAAGAGGACTTCAATTGGGTTTGAAACATAATTTCCCAACAGCAGGAGAGGAATTGTCGTTTGATTTGAATTATTTCGGAGGTACAAATGCGAGC
>CAYUFZ010000274.1:447-3947 GCA_964444025.1 uncultured Emticicia sp. | reverse complement strand
AAAATCAAGTCTTGTTCCAAGCACAAACGTAAATTTATCAGGAATAGTAAAGGTATATTCGCCAAAAATGCCAGGCACAGACTCCGTTCTATTCCTAGGAGTTAGTTTACTCAACGTTTCACGATAATCATCTAATAAATAACTAATACCAGTTTTATACTGATGATTGGTATTTCCAATAATATCTTGATAAATAAGATTGGCATAAACCGTTCCTTGTTTGCCCGAATAATTTCTCAAGCCAAAAAAAGAAGTATTGTCATGTAATTGGGCATTCAAGATTAAACCCAAACCTCTATAAGGCGTTTGCGGAAACAATCTTGCTGTTTTGGAAAAAACCTCAAATCTCTTGGTATCACTACCGAATCCATAAATGATTGAAGAACCTTTTAATCCCGAATCAAAAGCAGTTTGTCCGCCGAGCCTATTTTCGTACAATGCCTTCACACCAAATTGAGCCATCCATAATTCACTTTGATACTTCCATCGATTAATCAAATTGAATTGTGTATAAAGAGGAATATCTAAAAATCCATCATTATTTTTATCCAATTTATTCTGTAAAGTAGAAACATGCGATAGCAAACCGACCGACCATTTTCCTTTCTTAGGTGTTTCTTTGAATGTATGGGCAAGATTCAAATTTAGTTCTGCTCGTCCAAAATTATTGAGGTATGTATTCAGATATAATTTATCTGCAATATCTGGTTTTTGAAGCTCAACGTTGATTTGTCCCGAAATCGACTCATAACCATTTACGACCGAACCCGCCCCTTTTCCTACATCTATCGAGCTAATCCATGTTCCTGGAATATAATTTAATCCAAAAGTAGTATTGAGCCCCCTTATATTAGGAATATTTTCAGAATTGCTTTGAACATAATTTCCGCTCAAACCCAACAGTTGAATTTGTTTTGAACCCGTCACAGCATCTGAATAACTCACCGAAACACTCGCATTCGTTTCAAAGCTTTCCGATAAATTACAGCAAGCTGCTTTTGCCAATGCCTTACTGGTGATAATCTCCGTCTGAATCGGACTCATTCGGTCGAGAACACTGGCTTCGCTTCTCACAACGACCTCCTGTAATTGAGCATTTTCTGGCACTAAAGCAATGGACAAATACGCCAATGTATGCACCATCAAAGTATCTGTTTTATAGCCCATGAAACTGACAATCAATTGGTGTTGATTTTCGGTTTTTTGAAGTGAAAATTTCCCCTCCGCATCGGTTGTCGTACCGATTGACGAATTTTTCCAGCGGACAACAGCCCCAACCAAAGCTTCCTCCGATTGATTTGCTTTTTTTTCAAAAACCTGCCCCCGAAGAATTTGTGCAGAAGAGGTCAAAGAAATCTGTATAAAAAATATAATAAATAAGATTCTCATGATGATTAATGATTTGAATGAACAACATATTTTAAGAATACCTTTAGGCACTATATATGTCTTTTTTTCAAATCAAAAATTGTCTATTCAGAATGATGATGCTTTGTCCGGGTGGATAATAAATAGAAAAAACACACAAATTTTGCCCTTTTTCCAATAAAAAAGGCAAATTTCTCGGTAATAAAAAACAAGCCTGTCGAACCAATAACAAATCTGATTGAAAGATTTTGGAGAGATTTGTTTCTTTTTGAGAAGCATCCGTGCTAATTTTCTTTAATCCCGCAAATTCTTTACAGCACTTAACTTTTTTGAAGGAAGCTTTGCTATGATGCCGAAAATTGGATTTTTTTTCAGACAAACAGCAACTTTTATTTTTATTTAAGGAATAAGATTTAGCACTTTTTATTTGGCATAAATGCTCTATTACAGCCATTCCAGTACTTGCGAAAAGTACTTGAAATGCCATGAAGAGACAAAGTATGCGTGACAATAATTGTTTCATCTTACCCATTTAACGCCACAAATATCGGGAAATTCTTCTAATATCGCTGATATATTATTCAGTATTATTTACAAAATTTTCGGTTAAATAAAATTAAATTCCGCCTAAACTTTCAAAAATCAATCCATCAACACGATTTTTTAGACTTTCGAGCAAGGTTTTTTCTTCTCAATATTTTTTAGTGTATTTTTGACAATTAATAATTTTTTTTTTAACTATATTTGTAAAAACTAAGCAAATAAATAATTGTTTGTTTCACTATTCAACCATATCCAAAATTATTGACAATGAAAAAAATATTATTCTTTGGAGCGATGTTGCTAGCTTCCTTCGGCACATTTGCACAAAAAAAAGTGTTGGTTTTCTCTCTTACAAGAGGATTCCATCATAACTCAATCAAGGAAGGAAATGATTATTTTATAAATCTAGGCAAAAAACAAGGTATCACCATCGATACAACCACCAATGCAGGATTATTTATAGACGAAAATTTAAAAAAATATGCAGCAGTGGTATGGTTAAGTACCACCGGAGACGTGCTAAATCCGGCACAACAAGCAGCATTTGAGCGTTATATTCAAGCGGGTGGCGGATACGTGGGCGTTCATGCAGCCTCCGATACCGAATACAATTGGCCTTGGTATAATGAATTGATGGGCGGCTATTTTGCAAGCCATCCGGGAGGAAGAGTATCAAATGTTCAGAATGGAAAAATGATTACATTAGATAAAAAATTTCCAGCATCCGCCCACTTTCCTGACACATTCGAACGAAAAGACGAATTTTACGATTTTAAATCACTAAAAAAAGAAATACTCAATTTCGTTGTTCGGGTAGATGAGTCCAGCTATGAAATGGGTAAAATGGGAGATTTTCACCCGATGGCATGGTACCATGAATTTGACGGCGGAAAAGCCTTTTATTCAAACTACGGACATACCCCAGAAACATTCAGCGAGCCTTTGATGATGGAGCATTTTTGGCAAGGCTTGAAATGGGCAATGGCTGAAAAATTAGACTATTCAAAAGCTAAAACTCAAAATGCTCCAGAAGAAAATAGATTTGAGAGAACAGTCTTAGCAAATAATTTGGACGAACCAACTGAATTGGCTGCGATGCCTGATGGAAAAATCATTTTTGTCGAACGCAAAGGAGCTGTAAAAGTTTGGAATCCAACTACAAATAAAGTAAAAGTAGTGGCACAAATGCCTGTTTATACAAAATTTGAGTATGGATTGATGGGAGTTGGTATTGACCCAAAATTTAGTGAAAATAAATGGATTTACTTCTATTATACTCCAAACGAAAGCAGAGAGGTCACAAAAGACAATTTTTTATCGAGATTTGTTTATGATTCTCAAAAAGATACTGTTTTGTTAGCCACCGAAAAAGTAATGTTGCGGGTATTTGTAAAACGAGACGAATGTTGCCACACAGGAGGCTCTGTTGATTGGGATAAAAATGGTAATTTATATTTATCGACTGGTGACGACACAAACCCATTCGCCTCAGATGGATATGCCCCAATTGATTTCCAAGAAGGTCGTTCGGGATGGGATGCTTTACGTTCATCAGGAAATACGAATGATTTAAGAGGAAAAGTAATAAC
>CAYUFZ010000274.1:0-437 GCA_964444025.1 uncultured Emticicia sp. | reverse complement strand
GAATTAAGCCACAAAATGATGGTACTTACTCCATTCCCGATGGAAATTTATTCCCCGTAGGAACAGAAAAAGCTCGTCCAGAAATTTATGCCATGGGGATGAGAAATCCTTACAGAATTTCAGTCGATCAACGCTCTGGATATTTGTATTGGGGAGATGTAGGCCCTGATGCAGGAAAAGGAAATGATAAACGTGGGCCAGAAGGTATCGTAGAATTTAACCAAGCAAGAAAACCAGGATTTTTTGGTTGGCCAATTTTCACAGGCCCTAATTTTGCCTATAATCACTTTGATTTTGCAACGAAAACTTCTGGAGAAAAATATGATGCTGCCAAGCCAATCAATGATTCACCAAATAATACTGGCTTGAAAGAATTACCGCCAGCACAAAAAGCTTGGATTTATTATGGCTATGGCCCATCAAACTTATACCCAGAA
>CAYUFZ010000273.1:386-3963 GCA_964444025.1 uncultured Emticicia sp. | reverse complement strand
GTATTGGATATGTTTCCATACCCTTCGGGGGCAGGTCTCCATGTAGGGCATCCATTAGGATATATAGCAACAGATATTTTTTCAAGATATAAAAGATTAAAAGGCTACAATGTCTTGCATCCCATGGGGTTTGATTCATTTGGTTTGCCTGCCGAACAATATGCCATTCAAACAGGACAACATCCGGCTATTACTACCGAAAAAAATATCGAAACCTATATCAAGCAATTAAAAAAAATAGGGTTTTGATAAAGCTGAAGCAATTGAAACTTTATATCAAAAATTTGAACAAGGCGGTTCTAAAGCGGTGAAGGCGGTTTGTAATGATGAGGCTTTGGTATTTTCGGCAGAGGATTGGAAATTATTCGATGAAAAGAAAAAATATGAAATTTCTTTGGATTATCGATTGACCTATCTATCTAGTGCAGTGGTGAATTTTTGTCCTGCTTTGGGGATGGTTTTGTCGAATGATGAAGTAAAAGATGGCGTGTCTGAAAGAGGGGGGTATCCTGTGGTACAAAAAAAGATGCAACAATGGATGATGCGAATTACGGCTTATGCGGATAGATTAATTGCTGGTTTGGACTTAGTAGATTGGTCTGAATCATTGAAAGAGCAACAAAAAAATTGGATTGGTCGTTCGGTTGGTGCAATGGTAAAATTTGCTTTGGAAGCAGATGATTCTCAAAAAATTGAAGTATTTACTACACGTATCGATACCATTTATGGGGTTTCGTTTATGGTGCTTGCCCCAGAGCATGAACTGGTTGCTTCCTTAACGACCCCCGAACAAAAAGAGTCTATTGCAAATTATATCTCAGAAACACAAAAACGTTCAGAATTAGATAGAATGTCTGATGTTCGGACAGTTTCGGGAGCATTTACGGGTAGTTATTGTATCAATCCTTTTAGTGGAGAAAAAGTACCCATTTGGATTGCAGATTATGTATTGGCTGGCTATGGAACTGGTGCTGTGATGGGTGTGCCTTCTGGTGACCAAAGAGATTGGAATTTTGCAACTCATTTCGGATTGCCTATCGTTCAAATTTTAGATGCTCAGGCGGATATTGAAAAACAAGCAGATGCAACCAAAGAAGGAAAATACATCAATTCGGGAATGATTGATGGGATGACTTACAAAGAAGCGACTCAAAAATTAATTGATTGGTTGGAAGAAAGAGGCTTGGGCAAGGGAAAGGTAAATTACCGACTTCGAGATGCTGTGTTTGCAAGACAAAGATATTGGGGTGAGCCTGTCCCGGTTTATTTCAAAGATGGTTTGCCTTATCTGATAGAAAAAGATGATTTGCCATTAATTTTACCTGAAATTGATAAATATTTGCCTACCGAAGAAGGAGAGCCTCCACTAGGTAGAGCAGAAAATTGGAATTATCATGGAAATGAGTATGAGTTAAGCACCATGCCGGGTTGGGCAGGAAGTAGCTGGTATTGGTTTAGATACATGGATGCCAAAAATGACGAGGCTTTTGCTTCGAAAGAGGCAATTGATTATTGGCAAAATGTAGATTTATATTTGGGCGGAACCGAACATGCCACTGGGCATTTGTTGTATAGTCGTTTTTGGAATAAGTTTTTGAAAGATAAAGGCTATGTTCCTCATGAAGAGTTTGCGATGAAGCTCATCAATCAAGGGATGATTATGGGACGCTCGAACTTTGTTTATCGGGTAAAAGATTCTGAAAAAGTGACCTTTGTCTCTTTTAATCTGAAAGATAAGTACGAAACGACGAAGCTTCATGTTGATGTAAATATTGTTGATAATGATGCTTTGGATATTGAAAAGTTTAAGGCAACTAGAAATGATATTGGCGATGACCCTCAATTTATTTTGGAAGATGGCAAATATATCTGCGGCAATGAAGTCGAAAAAATGTCTAAGTCCAAGTTTAATGTTGTCAATCCTGATACAATTGTTGAAAAATATGGGGCAGATACCTTTAGATTATATGAGATGTTTTTAGGACCTTTGACGGAAAGTAAGCCATGGGATACCAGAGGTATTGAAGGAACTTACAGGTTTGTGCGAAAAGTATGGAGATTGTTTTTTGACCAAAACGGAAAATACCTTGTCAATGAAGATGCTCCGACCAAAGCAGAGCTCAAAGCTTTACACAAAACTATCAAGAAAGTGACAGAGGACATTGAGTCGTTTTCATTTAATACCTCTGTCAGCTCATTTATGATTTGTGTGAACGAACTATCAGATTTGAAATGTCATAAAAAGTCGATTCTTGAAAATTTACTCATCATTCTATCTCCTTATGCTCCTCATATTACAGAAGAGCTTTGGCATATATTGGGGCATGAGTCAAGTATTACCTCACAAACCTTCCCAGTGTATGATGCCCAACATTTGATTGAGGATACCTTTGAGTATCCAGTTCAGGTCAATGGAAAAGTGCGTACCACGCTACAATTTCCGGCAGATATGTCAAAAGAAGAAATAGAAAAATCTGTTCTAAGCAATGAGTCTGTTCTGAAATGGCTCGATGGGGCAACACCAAAAAAGGTTATCGTTGTTCCTAAACGAATAGTAAATGTAGTGATGTAATCTTCTTAGGTATGGCTGTCTGGATGAATCAGGCAGCCATTTTTTATAAAAACTTTAAATCCAGCCAAATTTTTCAATTAATTTTTCTTTTTGATTGCGGGCTACAGGAATAGACATTTCATTGCTCATGACTAAATAATTTCCTTCGCCCTTGACGTATTTAGACACATGGTCAAGATTAATTAAGTATTGTCGGTGTACCCGTAAAAAATTCTTTTCTTCTAATATTTCTTGTATATCCCGGAGAGTTTTTGATACAATACTATAATTTCCGTTGGAAAGATAGAATTTAGTATAATTGTTGTCTGCTTCGCAATAAATTATTTCTGAAATATGCACAAACGTAACGCCGTTTTGGAAAGGTAAAGCGATTTTATCAGGCAATGTTTTTTTGGGGGCATGTAACTGGGTTTTTAGGTTTTCGATTTGTGTTTTTGGATAGACTTTATGGCTCTCAATTTTTTTTACAGACTCTATTAATTCTTTGTTGTCAATAGGTTTGAGCAGATAGTCAATAGCATTATACTTGAATGCTTTCACTGCAAATTTATCATATGCAGTGATAAATACCAGCGAAAATTCTGTATTCTCGACGCTGTCTAATATCTGAAAACCATTCATCAAAGGCATTTCTATGTCAAGAAATACAATATCGGGCCTTAGAGTGTTTATTTTTTCAATAGCAATATTGCTTTGGGTACACTCCGCAATGACCTGAACAAATGGGCAATACATTTTAAGTTGTAATGCCAATAATTTGACACAGTCTGGTTCATCATCAATTATAATTGCTTTCATTTATATTGGAATTTGTATAATAATTTGAGTTCCTAAAGGGCTTTGCATTTCATTTTCCAAATCGATTATCTCTACACGGGTATTGATTTTATAGAGATGATTAATCAATTCAATTCGTTCGTCTGTCATTTTCATTCCATACGATTTTTGTTTGGTAGCAGATTTACTTTTATACTTCAACGACATTGCTCGACCAATGCCATTATC
>CAYUFZ010000273.1:0-376 GCA_964444025.1 uncultured Emticicia sp. | reverse complement strand
AATTCCTCACTCAGCAACTTTAAATCAATCCTAACCATTCCTCCTTCTTCCTTGTGCATAAGCCCATGCCAAATAGAGTTTTCGACAAATGGCTGTATCAATAGAGGGGGAATTTCAATGTATTGTGTATCAATACTTGAATCAATATTTATTTGGTATTTTACTTTTTCTTTGAATCTCATGGCTTCCATTTCTATGTACAACTGAAGCGTTTCTAATTCATTTTCCAGACTGACCTTTTCTGAGCGTGAATTTTCAAGTACCAATCTGATTAATTTTGAGAATTTTGTAAGGTAAAGGGAAGCACTTTTTGAGTCGTTTTCCAAAGTATATAGCTTAATAGAATTCAAGCAATTAAAGATAAAATGAGGATTCA
>CAYUFZ010000272.1:127-3965 GCA_964444025.1 uncultured Emticicia sp. | reverse complement strand
AAAATTACCAGATTTTGAAGGATTTTACATTTATTCTACTACGCAACTTGCATTAGATAGATATTTTAATGACCCAAGATTTGATTTTAAGTTTGAAGATTATTCAGGTCAAATTTCTTGTTTATATGATGAAGAAGAAAATCCATTTGTAAGAGAAGAAGACCTGATTTTTTTGAAAACCTTCGGATTAGGATTTGACGAAAATGGAGACAGGTTGGCGGTTGTTTATTTAACATACTTAAAAGACCTAACACCTGAACATCAAGTTTATTGGAAAAGCAGACAGAAAACTGGGAATTGTAAAGTACTTGAAGAGTATCATCAAAATACAATTAAAGGTAACTGGACTTTTTCCTATTCTATCTTTTCAGGTTTCATAGGAGAGCAAAAATGTATTAATGACTTGACTGCATTAATTTTTACAAAACCTTTATTTAGAAAGTCCTTTGAAAATGAAAACAGACCAAAAGAATTTACTTTTTTCTTTACTCCAACATTGAAAAACTACAATGATTTTATTTTGCTACTTGACAAGATGATTTCTGAAAATATAAATAAAGACTTCTTTGAAGGCAAGATTGAGTTCTTTGAATTTAAAGAATTAGAAAACGGATTAGTTGAAAGACAATCAAAGGGAACTCTTCAATTATTTGAAGAATGGCTAACATCTGTATTTAATGTGAAAGGCGATAGAACAGTAAGTGAACTTTTTAAACCTTTAAGAAAAATAAGAAGGGAAAGACAAAATCCTGCACATAGAATTAATGAAAACCAATACGACAAACAACTTGTTGAGAAACAGAAAATAATTATGGACGGAGTATATTCAGTTTTTAGAAATTTAAGAAATATTTTTCATCAACATCCAAAAGCAAGAAATTTTGAAATCCCTAATTGGCTAGAAAATGAAAAAATCAAGACATTCTGAACAAAAGCCAGCCTATAACAGCCGTTTTGCAAAAGTGGGGGGCATGTTTCTATGACAGTGAAGTGCTTCGAAATCCCCACCTTCGCAAAGCGGAAAAACGTTATATTACATTTTGAATGGCGACAAAGCAACCAAATATAATTGACAAAAAAGTATGACATTTTTAGAATTAGCCGAACAAGTTTTGAAAGACGAAAAACGACCTTTGACTGCAACCGAAATTTGGACAATTGCAGAAGAAAAAGGCTATGACAAAAAACTTAATAGTGAAGGCAAAACCCCTTGGGCGACTCTTGGTGCTCAAATCTATGTAAACGCAAAAGACAACCCAAAAACACTTTTTGCACAGACAGACAGCCGACCAAAAAAATTTTATTTAAAATCAAAAGAGACACAAATTGACTTGATAGAAGTTGAAACTGAAATAGAAGAGGTTACGACAACGAAAATCAAGAAAAAGAAATTTGAGTATTTAGAAAAAGACTTACACCCACTTTTGACATATTTCGCTTATTTTCATTTGCGTTGTTACACTAAGACAATTAACCATTCACATTCACCGAAAAAAGAATTTGGCGAGTGGGTTCATCCCGACATCGTTGGCTGCTATTTTCCATTTGACGAATGGAAAAGCGAAGTTTATGACCTAAGTTCTTCAATCAGCAACACGACAATAAAACTTTTTTCATTTGAACTTAAACGTGAACTTAGTTTTAGCAATTTACGAGAAAGTTTTTTCCAAACAGTTTCAAATTCTTCGTGGGCAAACGAAAGTTATTTAGTTGCAGCTGACATTTCAAAAGAACAAGAATTTAGGGATGAACTTTCAAGACTTTCAACTTCGTTCGGAATTGGCGTAATTCAACTAAATACTGAAGACCCAGACTCATCGGAAATTATTTTCCCAGCGACAAATCGTGAGAATCTTGATTGGGAAACAATAAATAAACTGACAATGAATACGGACTTTAAAGAGTTTATTTCGACAGTTAAAATTGACATAACAAGCAAGAAAATTCACAAAAAAGAATACGACACAATTTGTGAACCCGAAAAGTTGAAATTAAAAAATGAATAGGTTAGCTGCCTATAAAACGGATTTTGCATCAGGCGGGCTGGGAGCTTTGAAGTTCAGTGCAGGCAGAAAGTTTAATTCGCCGCCTTCGGATAGCAGAAAAACGTTGGTTGCCATTTTACCGACACCTTACAAATCATCAACAGACGAACTGACAATTGAACAAAAAATAGTACATTTGCCTAAATACTTTAGAAAAGTACAGACGATGGAAATATTTGGAACTGACATTCATAAAATTATTCACGGAGACGCTTTGGAAGTCCTTAAAAAGCTACCAGACAATTCCGTTGACCTTATATTTGCCGACCCACCCTACAACATTGGTAAGAACTTTAACGGACACATTGAAAAATGGAAAACCGAAGAAGCCTATTTGGAGTGGTGTTACGAATGGCTCAACTTATGTATTCAAAAGCTCAAACCGACAGGCAGTTTTTATGTAATGACTGCGACACAGTTTATGCCTTACTTTGACATATTCTTGCGTAAAAAGTTAGACATACTTTCACGATTAGTTTGGAGTTACGATAGTTCGGGAGTTCAGGCAAAGAAATATTTCGGTTCTATGTATGAACCCATTTTATTTTGCGTAAAAGACAAAAGCAATTATACGTTTAACGCAGACGATATTTTGGTAGAAGCCAAAACAGGAGCAAAACGTAAACTTATTGACTATCGCAAAGCTGTTCCAACTGTTTACAGTTCGGAAAAAGTTCCTGGTAATGTTTGGGAATTTCCGAGAGTTCGTTATCGTATGGACGAATACGAAAACCACCCAACGCAAAAACCCATCGCTTTGCTTGAAAGAATTATCAAAGCAAGTTCCAACGAAGGCGATTTAGTGTTAGACCCATTTTCGGGAACTTTCACAACTTGTTTTGTTGCAAAAGAATTAAACAGAAACTGTATTGGCATCGAATTACAAGACGAATATGTAAAAATTGGGCTGAGACGTTTACAATTAGCTGATGAATACAAAGGCGAAAAATTGCAAAAGGAAATTCGCACATTTGAAACCGAGAAAATCGCCAGTATCAATCAACAAACATTATTTGAACCCAATGGAACATACATTCACGGCTAACATAAAGACCATTTTAGAACAGCATTTCAGAAAAGATAGCGAAGATATTTTCAATAACAGTCAGTTAATTCAATATCTGAATTTCAAGACTCGTTCAGCAAATAAAGGGTCAAAAGCTCGTTCCAGTTTCGCCAACTTATATGCGATTTATGTTATTCTTGAAGACTACATTGCGAATGGTTTTGATAAACAAAATGGTTACGCAGACTATGATGGGGCTGCGTTTGTAAAATTGTTTACAAGACAAAGAGAATTACCATTTGGAAGCAAGTTGCAAAACCACGCTTTAAACAATAGGATGAACGCAGAATTTCAAAAGTATTTTCCTGCTTCTGAATTTATTCCAATTTTGCGAAACCTTGAAACCAACAAGTATTGGATAAACGAACATTTATTGAAGGTTAAAGTCGGCAAAGCTACTTACAATTTAGCAAGCGTAATTATTGAAATCATTGACGAATACGTTAAGACAAAACAAGATGCTTTTCAACGTTTCATTAATGCTCTTGAAGAATTTCAAGAAATTGAAAAGTCAGAACCTGAAAAAGTAATTGAGTTTATCAGCAATCTGCTCGCACCCAATGTTGATGCAAGACTTTTTGAAATTGTCAGTTATTCTATTCTCAAATATTACTACCACGACCAATATATTTATTGGGGTTACGAAGTTGATAAACTCAACAAAGAAAACCTGCAACTTTTCAAGACAGGAAGAACAAACGCCAATGACGGTGGAATTGATTTTGTA
>CAYUFZ010000272.1:0-102 GCA_964444025.1 uncultured Emticicia sp. | reverse complement strand
TTAACTTCTATCCATACTTAACCTCGTTGTTTAAATACTTTCTTGACATTGACAAAATTCAAAAGTTTCCGATTACGTTCGTTATCAAATCAGACGAACCAA
>CAYUFZ010000271.1:1196-3996 GCA_964444025.1 uncultured Emticicia sp. | reverse complement strand
GATTCTCTTGCAAGCAAAGGAAATTGGTTCAATTTTAAAGATTTAAAATTTGCTTCTGCGAGTAATGCCATTGATTCTACTTCAATGAATGAAGTAAAAAATATCTCCGAGATATTAAAAGCTTATCCAAATGTTGGAATTAAAGTTGGCGGATATACCGACAATCAGGGTGGAGATGCAGCAAATTTGAAGCTTTCTAGCGAAAGGGCTTTAGCTGTGAAGTCTGCTTTGATTGCGATGGGTATCGATGCCGCAAGATTGGAGTCGGAGGGATATGGAAATTCTCACCCGATTGCTTCTAATGAAACAGAAGAGGGCAAAGCTCAAAATAGAAGAATTGCTATCAGCATCCGAAAAAAATAATCAAAAATTTATAAAAAAAGGGGGATTTTTAAATCCCCCTTTTTTTATTGACATCCTCCCGTTTCAACGTTTAAATACGTTCCTGCCGATACATCGAATCCATGATTCAAATCTACTACGCTTGCCTTAAATCTGACGTTTCCGCCACTTATCTGATTACTTGCTGTTATTTTCCCTCGGGTGCCATTGGCAATTCGCTCCATTTCTCCCGAACTTATATTGTCCAAATAATTCAAGCTCAAGGTTTCGGGGCAATTATTTTGATCTTGGCTTTGATTTTGACTTATCGGAAAATTTTTAAAAGTTAGGGCATTATTCCCCAATATATTAGAAAATTGTGTCGTTCCGGGCAAAATACCATCCATGTCCATGGTAAAAAAATACAATCCATAAGTGATTAATTTGGCATCAATGGGTTTATTGAGTGTCAGTGCAATCACATTATCTTTGGCTCTTCCTGTTTCGACAAAGCCTCGTTGTCCATCCAAAAATATATAATCTTTGATATTTCTGGAGGTTCCATTTGGTAGAGAAGCCCTGTGTTCTGGATAAACCATCTGCTGATATTTGTCAAATTCTAAAAAAAGAGTCTGTTTATCCGATGATAAATATGCTTTTTGTAAATTTGGAGAAGCCAAATTCATCAAATCTCGAAAACCGAAAAAATCTCGGGCAATTAGTCCAGCGGCTTCTTTTCCATTTTTCTGAAAACCTTCCAAGGCGTAGTGGAGACTTTCAAAAGTGGGCGTTCCTACGGTAGAGACGACCTCACAATCCTCGTATTTGCTATGAATAATTCTTTGAAAATCCCGAATATTTCCGGCATGATTTTGTGGACTGTAATAAATGTTATTTTGATAGGTATAAATCTTGCGAAGAGAAGGAAAATCTCCATGTAGCTGGGTTCATAATCATTTTTATAGTTTTCGTCAAATGCCTCCTTTTCTCCTTGCCTCCAAACCAAGATTCTGGCACTTTCGGCTGCTCCCAAATTTTGAGCTTTACTCAAAAATCTTCCATAAATAGTCGATTTATCTGCATGATTTCCTTCGATTGCTTTGGTTAAATCGACAATACTCATGTTTCCTAATGAACCATTGATGATGCCAACAGGAATGTTGAATTGATTGATTAAATTTCTTTGAATCTCTAAACCCAGCATCCCAGCACTCCAGCCGTTCCATCGGTCTAATGGATACCATTTGTATTCTCCTAAATCTACAAATTCGATGGTGGTTCTTGCAAAATTATTGGTGAAATCAAATCTATTTATTTCATCGATATTGACTGCCAAGGCGTTTGATTGCCCATAAACCAAAATATTCTCGCCACAAAGCAAGTGTTTTATTTCTTTGACAAGAATAGAATCTCGATTTTTATAGGCAAAAATTTTCAAATCATATTCCGACATTTCTGCACGAATTTCCAAATTAATTTCAAAGGCATTGGTTTCGAATGATTTCTTTTGGGAAGTATAGAAACCACCATTTTTGTACACAAAAGCAGTTATTTGTTGGAAAGATTCATCGGTTCGAAAGCCTTTTAATTGAATGTTGCCAATGTTATTGTCATTTCGTTGAATCAATTGATTTTCCATTGGACATTTTTCAAAGTGTACTTGTCCTTTGCTAAGATTTGCGGAAAAAATCAAGATTGAAAGAAATAATGGCTTTATTTTTTTTGGGAATAATAGGTTCATTGGTCTGTTGATTGATGAATAAATCGTTACAATATTCTGACGTATTACAATCAAATTTAATACCAAAATTCGTTATTTTGGTAAATCTTACGAATTTTTTTAAAAATAAAGGGAGACACCGTTTGCCTCCCTTCAATATTTCAGTACGCAATACTTGTTGTCTCTAATCCTGGAATCGTAACAGAGTTGCCAAAAACAATCATTGATAGGGGAGAATGACTTAGGTTTTGAACATTTATCAAACCTTTATTAATCGTCACTTTCAAAGATTGTCCTCTAAAACCAATTCTGAAAGAGAAATTATTCCATTGTTCTGGCAAGAAAGGCTCAAAAGATAGACAATCATTTTTTACCCTTAGTCCACCAAAACCCTTGACGACCGACATCCACGTACCTGCCATGGAAGTAATGTGTAGCCCATCTTCGGTATCATTGTTGTAATCGTCCAAATCTAATCTTGCCGTACGAACATACATCTCGTAAGCTTTTTCTTTTTTGCCTAATTTAGCTGCCTGAATGACGTGTACACAAGGAGATAATGAAGACTCGTGGACAGTCATAGGCTCGTAAAAGTCGAAATTCCTTTCTAATTCTTCCAAACTAAAGTCTTCTTCAAAGAAATACATGCCTTGCAGGACATCTGCTTGTTTGATAAAACAAGACCTCAAAATTCTATCCCAAGACCATTTTTGATTAATCGGACGATGATGAGCGATGTCATCGACGCTTAATAATTCT
>CAYUFZ010000271.1:0-1186 GCA_964444025.1 uncultured Emticicia sp. | reverse complement strand
AGTTTCGTGGGCATAATCAAGCTTGGTTTTTTCGATAATTTCATCAAACTTAGCTCGATTGTTTGTTTTGAGTAATTCAAAACTTTCCAAGGTATATTTCAAGCACCAACGGGCAATGTAATTGGTGTACCAATTATTATTGACATTGTTTTCGTATTCATTTGGTCCTGTGACTCCAAGCATGACATATTGGTTGAGATTTGTTGACCAATTCACTCGTTGAGTCCAAAATCTCGATATTCCCGTAAGAACTTCCAAACCGTATTGTTCGAGATACGATTGGTCGCCGGTATAGCGAATATAATCAAAAATGGCATAAGCAATTGCCCCATTTCTATGGATTTCCTCAAAAGTAATTTCCCATTCATTATGACATTCTTCGCCGTTCATCGTAACCATCGGATAGAGTGCCGCACCATTTGAAAATCCAAGTTTTTGGGCATTTTCTATGGCTTTTTGTAAATGATTATGGCGATAAACCAACAGATTTCTAGCTACTTTTTGTTCGGAAGTAGATAGGTAAAATGGCAAGCAATAGGCTTCTGTGTCCCAATAAGTGACCCCACCATATTTTTCTCCAGTAAATCCTTTTGGCCCGATATTGAGTCGTGCATCTTCGCCAGTATAAGTTTGTTGCAATTGGAAAATATTAAATCGAATGGCTTGTTGAGCCGCCACGTCACCTTCAATTTGAATGTCGTTGCCTTCCCATTTTTTTGCCCAAGCTTCTGTTTGTTCTTGTAGCATTTGCAAAAATCCTTTCTTAGAAATTCGCTCCAAATATGCTTTGGCATTTGTTGTCAATTCTTCTTGTGCATGATTTTCTGAAGAAAGATTAACGGCATATTTGACGATGCTTAATTGTTTTCCTTCTTCCAATGAAAGTTTGACCTCATTGGCAACAAATTTTTCTTTTTTGATGGGTAATGTCTGAAAATCAATGGATTGAGAATTTTTCCAAATCTCAAACTTCATCCCCGTACAAACTTGGAAAGTCGGAACAGTATCCCAAGCAGATTTCTTGGTTTCGAGGGTCAAAAAAGCTTCTGCATGGGCAGTTTCTTTGTTGATTTCATTCCAGAACTTTTCTCCGTGATTGGAGTCTTTATTGGCAATATCACCATCAAGGGAGATGGTCAATTTTATATTTCCACTAAAATTCAAGGCTTTTATGCCATATTCAATC
>CAYUFZ010000270.1:3528-4022 GCA_964444025.1 uncultured Emticicia sp. | reverse complement strand
CACGTTGCTATTTGCCAACAAAATGCCTAATTTGGATTTTTTGACAGAAGCAACGAAATCGGTAGCCAAGGTATTGAAAAGAGGGGACATCGTGATTTTTGAATCAACTGTTTATCCTGGTTGTACCGAAAATCATGGCATTCCATTATTGGAGGATGGTAGTTCTTTAAAGTTGAATGTCGATTTTTTTGTGGGATATTCCCCAGAAAGAATCAACCCAGGAGACAAAGTAAATACATTCAACAATATTGTCAAAATTACTTCGGGTTCGACGGATGATATAGCCAAAGAAATTGACCAGCTTTATCATAGTGTGATAGAGGCAGGTACTTATCTGGCTCCTTCCATTCGAGTGGCAGAGGCAGCTAAAATTTTTGAAAATACCCAAAGATATGTCAATATTTCTTTGATGAACGAATGGGCAATGTATTGCGACAAAGTAGGTTTGGATATAAAAGAAGTCTTGGGGGCAGCTCAAACCAAATGGAATTTTC
>CAYUFZ010000270.1:0-3518 GCA_964444025.1 uncultured Emticicia sp. | reverse complement strand
CATCGGTGGTCCCTGTCTCGAAACAGCGGCTCAGTTTTTGCTAAATCAAGCCAATGTCAATGAGGCATCGCTGAAGATTGTTCAAGCAGCGATTGACACCAATGAACAATTGTTGGAGTTTGTAGTCCAAAAAATAAAAAAACTTGAAAGTAAACCTGAGGAAGTGGCAGGTGTAAATATATCCCCGAGTAAACCCGGATGTCCTACTTTAATCAATGAAAAAGTAGTGGAAATCATGGGTAAAATTTAATAATTAATATATGGCTTTCTCTTTGCAAGACAAAACAATTCTGATTACTGGTGGTACTGGCTCTTTGGGTCACGCTCTTACAAAACACATTACCTCCAAGCATCCGGAAATAAAAAAATTGATTATTTTTTCCAGAGATGAGCAAAAACAGTTCCAAATGGCTCAGCTTTATCCGCCGCATCTGTATCCGAATATTCGCTTTTTTATCGGGGATGTCCGTGATTTTGAACGATTGAAGCGTGCCATGCGTGGAGTGGATTATGTCATTCATGCGGCTGCCATGAAGCACGTGCCGATTGCGGAATACAATCCAATGGAATGTGTCAAAACGAATGTATTGGGGGCAGAAAATGTCATCAATGCTTGCTTAGAAACGGAGGTGCAAAGGGTGGTGGCTCTCTCGACCGACAAAGCTTGTGCTCCCATCAATTTGTATGGGGCAACCAAGTTGGCTTCGGATAAATTATTTGTGGCTGCCAACAATATCAAAGGCTGGAATCCTATTCGTTTCTCGGTGGTGAGATATGGCAATGTGATGGGGTCGAATGGTTCGGTAATTCCTTTTTTTATGAACAAAAGAGCCGAAGGTGTCTTGCCGATTACCGATACCAACATGACTCGTTTCAATATCCCACTGCAAGGAGGGGTTGACATGGTCATGCATGCCTTGGAACATGCTTGGGGTGGCGAGATTTTTATCCCAAAAATACCATCGTATAAAATTTTAGACATTGCCGAAGCCATTGGACCAGAGTGTGAGAAAAAAGTGGTGGGCATTCGTCCAGGCGAAAAAGTGCATGAAGAGATGATTACGGAGTCGGATTCTTTCTTGACGTATGATTTAGGAAAATATTATACCATTTTGCCTGCCACACACAGCTGGAAATTGGAAGATTTTATCTCGACCTTTCAGGCTCAAAAAGTCCCGGTAGGGTTTCGATACAATTCGGGGGAAAATACCGAATGGGAAACCGTGGAAAGTTTAAGAATCTTGATTAAAGAACACGTAGATCCTAATTTTGAAGCATGAAAATCATTCCTTATGGCAGACAATTCATTACGGAAGAAGATATTCAGGCCGTGACGACTGCCCTACAAAGCGATTATCTGACACAAGGGCCAGCAATCAAGGCTTTTGAAGAGGCTTTTGCTGCTTATGTGGGTGCTACTTATGCCGTTGCCGTGTCTAACGGAACAGCCGCTTTGCACCTGAGTACTTTGGCTTTGGGTGTCAAACCGGGGGATAAAGTGATTACCACGCCCATTACTTTTGCGGCTTCTGCCAATTGTGTGCGGTATGCTGGTGGGGAAGTGGTGTTTGCTGACATCGACCCGGAAACGTATTTGTTGGACATTCGCCAAGTAAGGGCTTTGTTAGAAGCTTCGCCACGTGGAACATATCAAGGAATCATTCCTGTAGATTTTGCTGGAAGGGCGGTAAATTTAGAAGAATTTCGTGCTTTGGCAGAGGAATTTGATTTGTGGATGATTGAGGATGCTTGTCATGCTCCAGGTGGAAGTTTTAAAAATACAAGTGGCGAGGAAATTCGTTGCGGAAGTGGCAAATATGCCGAATTGGCTATCTTTTCTTTTCATCCTGTCAAGCACATTGCTTGTGGGGAAGGGGGAATGATAACGACCAATGACAAAAATTTGTATGAAAAATTACTGACTTTGCGGACGCACGGCATCACGAGGGATGCTTCTCTGTATCAAAATGATTTGTTTTTTGCCAATGGTGGAGCAACTGCCGAGGAGTATCCAGGTTGGTACATGGAAATGCAAAGCTTGGGCTACAATTATCGTTTGACTGATTTTCAGGCGGCTTTGGGTATGAGTCAGCTGAAAAGAGCAGATGCTGGAATTGAAAAAAGACGTGCCATTGCTGCTGCTTATACACAAGCCTTCGAGGGGAAACCTTATATAAAGGGGCAGTCGGGAGTGGTTGATGGGCATGCCTATCATTTGTATGTAGTGGAGATAGAGGATAGATTGGGATTGTACAATTACCTTAAAAGCCAAGGAATATTCGCCCAAATCCATTACATTCCTTGTCATTTGATGCCTTATTACCGACAATTGGGTTGGAAAGAAGGCGATATGCCTCATGCGGAGCAATATTACCGACAATGCATCAGCTTACCGATGTATCCGACTTTGACTGAGGAAGAACAATATTACATTCTTCAAACCATTCGTACGTATGTTGCCAAAAAATAAAATCAAACAGCGAGAAGCAAGCATGGAAGATGCTGTCTTGCTTTGGCAATGGCGGAATGAGGAAAGTGTCAGGGAAATGTCTTTTGACTCGGCAATCATCCCCCTAGACAATCATTTGAGTTGGCTACAAAAAAAAATGACTGACCAGCAGTCGAAAATATATATATTTGAATACCAAGACAAGGCGATTGCCCAAGTTCGAATAGATGGCAAAGCTGAAAACAATACAGGGATTGTCAGCATTGTATTGGATGCCTCGGTGAGGGGAATGGGCTTGGCAAGCCAAATAATTTCACAAGCAGTCCAATCTTACCAATCATTGTTTCCCCAACGCCCCCTTTGGGCATACATCAAGCCGGAGAATCTTGCCTCTATCCGTGCGTTTCAAACGGCAGGTTTTGTAGCAGAGCAAGAACAACCCACTCTTGCCTTTCTTTACCACCCGCAGTAACTGAAAAATAAGCTTTTTGTTTGAGTTCATCGTTTGATTTCTAGACCGTTCAATCAAATATTTTAATATATGGCATGAAAGCTAAAATTAAAATGTTATTTTTGCAATTCAAACGTGCTACATTAAAATTAAAAAAGAATTAAAAAATTGCCAATGCCAAAGGTGTTCTGCAAGCAGCATTATTTTGATTCATGATTTCCCAAGGTAACAAAACAAAATAACGAATGATTGGCAAAGCGAGAGCGGTTGCCTTGTATTATATAATCAATTAGAATAGTTCATGATGTTTCAAGGAGATTTAAGTAAAGTAAATATCACCGTGATTGGTTTGGGTTATGTGGGCTTGCCTTTGGCGGTAAAATAGAGATTAAAAGTATTATTTAGCTAGTATAAACCCAATCGTATTTTAAATTATTAGAATGAAAGTCTGGTATGTATTATACACGAAACCGAGAAATGAAAAAAAAGTAGCTGAAGGTTTGGTTCGATTAGGTTTAGAGGCGTATTGCCCAGTTATGACAGTAGAAAAACAATGGTCAGATAGAAAGAAAAAAATTCAAGAGCCATTGTTTAGGTCTTATTGTTTTGTGAAGGTGG
>CAYUFZ010000269.1:0-4051 GCA_964444025.1 uncultured Emticicia sp. | reverse complement strand
CTATTCACAATTTAGGTTCGGCGGTAGATTTGACTATTTTCGATTTAGAAAGAAATCAAGTATTAGATATGGGGACTAAATACGATTATTTTGGAGAATTAGCATATCCAAAATACGAATTAGAATTACTAAAAAAGGGAAAATTGACTAAAAAGCAGATTGAAAATAGAGAAATATTAAGGCAAGTGATGCAAAAAGCTGGTTTTACTAGAATCGAGAGTGAATGGTGGCATTTCAATGCAATTTCGAGGCAAAAAGCAAAAGAATTATACCCTGTTATTGAATAAAAAGCAACCATCCAAACAGACGGTTGCTTTCCTATCACCTAACCACTAAAAAAGCACTTTTCTTTTTAAAAAAAGTATTGAACTATGTTCTATTAACAGATTTTTGTGATAAATTATTGTATTGAAAAAAGAAAAAAATCAGTTTGACACAAGAATTTCAATATGTCTGCTTGAAATTCTTGTTTTTCGCCATTCATCATACTAAAATAGTGTGACATAATTTATATATTTGCGAAGAATAAACAAACAGAGAAAAAAGTGTTACAAAAAATACAAGCATTCATACAAGAAGTTGAGGCAGAAAATATCGTCAACAAAGAAGCATTAGAGAAATTTCGTCTCAAATATATCAGTAGAAAAGGTATTTTAAATGACCTATTCGAAGAGTTTAAGACTGTTCCAAACGAGCAAAAAAAGGCAGTAGGGCAGGAGTTAAACAAGCTAAAAAACCTGTCAGAACAAAAGCTAAGAGAATGTACCGAACTATTGGAAAACAGCTCTTCTGATGGTTCTGATGCGGTAGGTTTAGACCTCACCTTACCAGTCATACCCAATAGTTTGGGAAGTATTCATCCATTGACATTGACCCGACAAAGAATTTTGGAGATTTTTGCTCGAATGGGATTCAGCCACGAAGATGGCCCAGAGGTAGAAACAGATTGGTATAATTTTACGGCACTGAATTTTCCGGAAAATCATCCCGCAAGAGAAATGCAAGATACCTTTTTTGTAGAGAAAAAAGAGATTCAGAAAGATGATGTTTTATTAAGAACACATACCTCAAACGTACAAGTACGCTTGATGGAACATAAAAAACCGCCGATTCGCTCGATAATGTTGGGGAGGGTCTATCGCAATGAGGCTATTTCGGCAAGGGCACACTGCCAATTTCACCAAATAGAAGGCTTATATGTTGATAAAAATGTCTCATTCAAAGATTTGAAAGATACTTTATATCATTTTGCCAAAGAAATGTTTGGAAAAGACACAAAAATCAGGCTTCGTCCAAGCTATTTCCCATTTACTGAGCCAAGTGCAGAGATTGATATTTCTTGTTTTATTTGTAAAGGCGAAGGTTGTAATATTTGCAAACATTCTGGGTGGGTAGAAATTGCGGGGTCAGGAATGGTGGACCCCAATGTCTTGGAAAACAGCGGCATTGATTCGGAAGAATATACAGGATTTGCGTTTGGAATGGGTATCGAAAGGATTACCATGCTAAAATATGGCGTAAAAGACCTTCGATTGTTTTTTGAGAACGATGTCCGTTTCTTACGCCAATTTGAGGGGGCTTAAAATATTTGTTTGCTGACAAAATCCCAACAAACGATTCCGGCAGTAACAGAAATATTTAAAGAATGTTTGGTGCCAAATTGAGGTATTTCGAGACAATTATCTGCATTTTCTACTACATTTTGATTTACTCCGAATACCTCATTGCCAAATACAAATGCATACTTTTTGTCGGATTCTGGCTTGAAATCATTGAGTTTCAAGCTGTTTTCGACTTGTTCGACTGCCAACACGACATAGCCATTGTTTTTAAGATTTTTGACAAGGTCTAATACATTTTCGACATATTCCCAAGCCACAGACTCAGTCGAACCCAAGGCTGTTTTCTCTATTTCTCGATGAGGTGGACACGCAGTTATGCCACATAAATAAAGTTTCTCTACCAAAAAGGCATCCGCTGTTCGGAAAACAGAACCCACATTATTCATGCTTCGAATGTCATCCAACACCAAACAGAACTTATTTTTTTCAGATGTTTTGAAATCTTCGACCGACAATCGGTTCAGGTCTTCCATTTGAAGCTTTTTCATTTGAATATATTTTTTCGCAAAAATATTAAAAAACTATCGTCAAGTTATAAAAAAATGCTTTTAAAGCGAAATAAGAAATTTATAAAAAAAAATACCTAACTTTGAGTAATGAACATTTATTTATTTGGAAAAAATTCAAGCGTTCTTGAGGCTGATTCGGTCTAGGAATATCATAATTGTCATCATTAGCCAATACATGGCTAGAATATTTTTGATTGGTCCCAAAAATCAATGGCTAGGAATGATACAAGACATCAATTTATTTTTGTTAGTGTCGGCTACGATTTTTATTGCCGCAGGGGGATACATCATCAATGATTATTTCGATATAAAAATTGACATTATCAACAAGCCTCAAAAAGTAATTATAGGAAAAATTATTCCAAGAAGATGGGCAATTTTAATTCATCAAATCCTTAGTCTAAGTGGCTTAATCATAGGATTTTATTTAGATTTTTATATCGGCATAATCAATTTTTTAGCGATTAGTTTACTGTGGTTTTATTCGGAAAGGTTTAAGCGAAAAGCGTTTATTGGCAATTTTTTGGTGGCTGCTTTAACCGCTATTTCGTTGCTAATCTTGGGGATTTACTACCGAATAAATATTGAATTTATTCTTATTTATTCCATTTTTGCCTTTTTTATTTCCCTAATTAGAGAAATCATCAAAGACATTGAAGACATACGAGGCGACAGCAAATATAATTGCCAAACATTACCGATTATTTGGGGAGTACGAAAAACAAAAATATTGATTTACATTCTTATTGGCGTTTTTTATTTGTTGCTTTTATCCATCGCTTTTGGTATTCAAAATCCTTATTTATTGTTATTATTTGGAGCGTCGGCAATTCCTTTTGTTTGGTTAAGCTACAAGATTTATCTGGCAGATAAGAAGCGGGATTTTACTTTACTGAGCAGGGTTTGTAAAATTATCATGATGATAGGCATAAGCAGCATGGTATTTGTGTAGAATTATTAAGGTAAAAGGGAGATATTTTCGAAAAAAATCCCCCTTTTTAAAAATCTATTTACAAAGAATATATACTTTCTTTCCCAAATTTCTTACACAGCAACGCATATACATTTACCCGATATTTATTTCGATTGGAAGTACCCATCTTAGTCATCACTTCGGATAAGGCATCATCAAGCTCAGGACTATCCGTCAGCCCTAATTTATTGATGAGGTAATTTACTTTAACGGTTGATAATTCTCCGGCATCAGACCCTGATACTTTCGAGGAATCCACATTATAAATGGAGGGTCCTAAACTTTTTGCCACCGCAGTAATTAATTCCTGACTTAGTCCCAAACCCAATTCTTCAGATTGTGCCAAGCATACTTCAACTACTTCATCAAATTTACTCATGTTATACAATGTTTAAGGTTGAACATAAGTAAATTTTAACAAAAAAAATCAAAAAAACAAACATAATCCCTTGTATTTCAATAAATTACACAGAAATTCTACGTTTTCGTCCTAGTACATTCCAAATAGCAATTGATTGTCCATTTTCAATCATATAAGCTTCATCGTATAAATTGACAGTCGGACAAATATGATAAGGCACCCCATACAAAACGTCACCTACCCGACAAGCCTCCCAATTTTCGACTTTCAATACTCCATGCTCTTCGCTTTGGCTCAAAAGTTCGTAATTTTCCAAGTTCAAAAACCTAATTCTTTTATCAATCGGATTTTCGGCAGCAATTGCTTTGTGTCCCATATCAATCGTAAGCAATCCTTTTTCTGGTTTTGAAATAACCCTTGTCAAAACTAAAGCGGCATAGTCGAAAGGTTGTTCAATTAGTTTATCTCCGTATCCCCAATCCCATAAAACACAAGTACCAGGACTGCAAAAGGTTTCTGCCCGCATCGCATGTGAAGTAAATGCTGGAGTTCCTCCTGCTATAACCATTGGTTTTGGCAAATCATT
>CAYUFZ010000268.1:0-4064 GCA_964444025.1 uncultured Emticicia sp. | reverse complement strand
AGTTGCGTGGCGAGCAAAGCAAGATAGTTGAAGTAAGCATGCCCAAGCTCAAGCACGACCTTGCGGCACATGAGAAAAACATACATCAACTGGAGCTACGCAAACACCAACCCGCAGATGCCGATGCTCTTAATAATTTTGTGATTTGGACGTATGGGCTTGCTGTATTTTTGGGATTTTGTTTCATCATTGGGTTTTATATCAGCAGCGTATATATGGGTATGGTGCGAAACATCATGGAAGAAGCCCAAAATGGACAAAGCGGAAGCTCATTATTTAGCACTATCTTTTCGATGAGGGCATTTAAGGAATTTAATTTTCATTTCTTTGCCCCGATTTTGGTAATAATATTTGCTTTGGTCTTGGACTCTACTTTTGAAAAAGAGAAAAAAACAGGCAAATACTGGAAAACGCTCTTCATTGCAGGCATTACGTTGGTTTTAGATGGGTTGATTGCCTATAAAATCGAAGACAGCAACTTCCAACTGAAAGTCCTAACCGGATTAGCAACCGAGGGAACGAATGTATTTTACAAAAATATAGACTTTTGGGTAGTAATTTTGATGGGTTTTATAGGGACAATTTTTTGGAGCTTATTATTGAGTTTATTCAAAACAGAGCTATCAAAGACCAATACCAAGAAAGTCATCGAATTGGAGCAGAACTTCATCCAAAAGCAAATCGACGAGCTAAAAAACGAAGCAGCAGCATTGGAGCAGCAGGTTATTGATATTCTAACGAAAATCAAACAATTAGAGATGGATATCCTCAAGCTGAATGATCGAAAGCAGAATATCAAAATAAGCTTACCGGAGCTAGAGCGTTATATGGCAAAGGCTTACGACGGTTGGATGCAGGTAGTAACGATACACCCCAACATGAACGATTTACGCAAAAACTGCGAGGAGGTTTATCAAAAATTTGTACAAGAATACCTCTACGGCAACCCTCCGATTACCAACAGTGAAATAAGTCCGAATGTATAATCGAACCGGTGATTCATTGTTTTTTATTTTCTCACTCAAACCCAAAGAATGCTTATGACAAATTTCACTAATTTTTTTGCGAGAGTACTTATTCTGATTAGCGTGTTCGTGCCGGTGCTGTCTTATAGTCAGCAAGTGAACAATTATGTCATCATGCTGGATTTATCCGATCGACTATTAGCCCCTCACCAGGCAGAAAGAGACAAGGAGATTATAAAAGGCATCTTTGATAAATTTGAGGCAGGCGTACGAAAAAACCTGATAATCAACTCTAAAGATATCTTTAGTATTCATATTGCTCCACAAGAAGGCGGCATCGACGATGCCCGATATGCAGATAGATTTCTGTTGTCGATGGAAGATTTGCAAATCAAGGATAAAAGAACCGTGCTGGAAAGATTCAAAGAGAATCTTCCTTCTTTGCTGGACAACTTATATGCCGAAGCACTGAAAAACAAACGTAAAAGTTCGGATTTTAAAGGGGCAGATATTTGGAAATTTTTCAACGACGTACTTCCCTACTCTTTGCATGAGCAAGGGCAAAATACTTTATTTGTCATCAGCGATGGGTATTTTGATTTTGAATCGAACAGATTTATAGGGAAAATGGGCAATCGAACCACCGATTCGAGAATTTTGAATAAAATTCGCAAAGATGCAGATTGGCAGAAAAAACTATTGTCGAAGACAGAAGGGCTGATTCCGGTAGGAAAAAACTTCGGAAACTTGAAAGTGTGTGTCTTGGAGATACATCCGAAGTATCCTCAACTAAACGAACAAGACATGCTCATCGCCCTTTGGCGAAAATGGTTAGGAGAAATGAAAATACAAAAATCTCTGTTATTACCCCAAAACACATTGTCTGCCACCCTTAAAGCCAGCAATGCCTTTTGAAACAGAGAGAAGTAACTAAAATTAATGACAAAAAAGAGATTATTTCACCATTCAAACATTTTACGACCTTCGATACTACATTTACGCCAAATTTATCTTCTTTTCTTCCGTTTCAGGCAACAACCGAGCAATCGGCAGCACTGAATCATATTCAAAACTTCCTTGCTGATGACAGCGATTTCTTGATCGTTCGTGGTGCCGCTGGTACCGGAAAAACGTCTATCATGAAAGCAGTAGCCGATTTTATTGCGAGTAAAAAAAACATAGATTTCGAGTTATTAGCCCCTACTGGTAGAGCAGCAAAAAATATTGCTAGTAAAACCAATTATGAGGCATCTACGCTGCATAGCCACTTGTATTTGGTACAAGTAGATATGGAGAATGCAAGCGTTCGGTTTTTACCTAAAACTAACAAAGATGAGTCTATGATGGTCTATATCGTGGATGAAAGCTCTATGCTTAGCAATCGTCTGTCGGAGGATTCCACCGATTATGAAACGGCAAATCCTTTATTAACAGACCTTATTCGATTTGTGCGTGCTGGTCATAAAAATAATAAGATTATTTTTGTGGGGGATAGTTGTCAATTGCCGCCCATTGGATATAACAACCATGAATCTCCCCCCGCTTTATCGGTTGAAGTGCTTACAAAAACTTTCAACATTCGTGGTACAAAAATTGAGCTTTCTGCGGTGATGCGTCAGCAAGGAAACTCTTATATCCTTCATTCGGCTTATGAAGTGCGAGATTGTATTTTAAATCCCAACAAAAAATTCACCCAATCGGTTGGAAAACGTGTCTATAACCAATCCCAGGTGATTGAAACTTATTTGAAACATTTCCAACCGCATAATTTTGATGCGGTGGCTATTGTTTCTTACTCAAATAAGTACGTAAAAGAATGTAATTCCCTCATAAGGAGTAAATTAGGTTATTCGGGCGTATTGTCTAAAGGAGACAGATTGGTGGTCAATCAAAACTATGCAAGTCATTCTGCTCAGGTGGCTAATGGAGAAATTGGCGTGGTAGTAAATACCGGACGTAAGCAACGAATCGAAGAGCTAAATTTTATGGAAGTGGAGATTCTTTTTAAGGATAAGGCGAATCATGATTTTACGATTACGACACAAGTGATGCTCGACATACTTGAGGCACCCAAAACGGTAACGAAAGCAAAAAAATCAGCTTTATTTGCATCCGCTATGCGGCACAATCCTACTTTTAGACAGTCAAAAGACATACGAGACGACCAATTTCTATCGGCTATGCAGCTGAGCTATGGCCATGCTTTTACTTGCTACAAAGCACAAGGCAGCGAATGGGATACCGTTATTATGAATACGTGGATGCCCCCGAAATCAGACTACCGATTTTTATATACGGGAATCACTCGTGCCAGAAAAGAATTGTTTACGAATAATGCTCATCTGATTTGATGGTTTGTTTTGATACAAATTATCGTTTTAGGATTAGCTATTCCGAGTTTTGACAAAAACAAACAAAAAGTTAGTTATAAATTTATCTCTATCAGGAAAAAAATTGATTTTTAAATATTTATTTTTACCTTTGCAGAGAGTTAGATGAATAAAAAAGAATAAAAACGATATAATTTTTCCTTGAAAACATATAAACATATATTGATTTTATTTTATAACATGCTGACTATAAGTTATTTGACAATTTAACCCATCAGAAACCCTCATCCATTAGAACAAGGATTAAGACGACTGTTTTTGATAACGGTACTCCTTCAATCTCTTATCAGAAACCCTCATCCATTAGAACAAGGATTAAGACAAACTGCTGTTTAGGCAGACCTTTAACGATATACCTTCTAAATCAGAAACCCTCATCCATTAGAACAAGGATTAAGACCGTGGGAAAGTTTTGATATTATTAATTTGGGCATTATCAGAAACCCTCATCCATTAGAACAAGGATTAAGACCTTATTATAAGTCTAGGCATCGGAAATCCTAGGAATTCATCAGAAACCCTCATCCATTAGAACAAGGATTAAGACTTCGACAGGTTGAAGTCTAAGATTGTACAGACAAGATCAGAAACCCTCATCCATTAGAACAAGGATTAAGACTTCGACAGGTTGAAGTCTAAGATTGTACAGACAAGATCAGAAACCCTCATCCATTAGAACAAGGATTAAGACTTCGACAGGTTGAAGTCT
>CAYUFZ010000267.1:0-4097 GCA_964444025.1 uncultured Emticicia sp. | reverse complement strand
CCGCACAAGCCCACGCTAAAGCCAAGTTTTGCAAAAGAGCCACCAAGCCAACGCAAGAGAAAAAGAAATTTTAAAAAATGCCCACCGCACGACTAATGACAAATAAAAACGCATCAACAAATAGACTGACAAACCACGGCAGACAAAGAAGCACTGGTGGTAACAGCCGTTTGGCGTAATGGCGGGTGCAGTGCTTCGTATGTCAGTTTTGTGGTAGGTTCAAGTTCAGTTCTTCGCTTGAAAATTTGTGCTTCTAAACCCCACTACGCCAAGCCACAAACGGTCAGGCTGCGAAAAAACTAAAAATGGGTTAATTTTAGGGCTGAAATTGAGCTTGAAAAACCCATATCTTCGCTCTGAGAGTCCCTGTTTTTTGACCAACTTCCTTCAAAATATTCATACAATGCCCTATATCCCCTTAAAATAAGCCATTGGTTGAGTTTATCAACTATTTTCCTATAGGCTATTTCCCAGTTTTTGAGCTTTTCTTGTAAGACTGATATACCTAAGATATTGTTTTGCGGTTATAAATGATTAATTATAAGAGTTATAAATGCTATTTGCAACATTGCTTCGGAAGATTCAGTTAATTTTTCAACGTCTTTGAATACGACGAAAATTTAGCCAACTACAATAGTTCGCAAACTGTGTTTAGATTTTCGTTGTTTTCCAATTATTTTTTCACTGAGAATCGGTTAAGGGTGTGAAATTCTTTCTTAAATACAAATGTTACCTTTGCAAAACATTATCTAATATTTTTTCCCTTTTTCTTGTTACTTTTTTTGTCTAATATTTCCATTAATTGTTTGTTTTCTTGCATAATGCTCTGATTTTCAATGCTTAATTCTTTCACTGCATTAATCAATAATAAAATTAGGTCGTTGTATTTTATTCCGAGTACTTCTTCGGGCATATTGGGCATGTTGGCTTGTGAAATCTTTGTCAGATAAGGGATATTTTTTTGTACTTCCTGAGCCAATAATCCGATATGTTTGTTGGGGCTGTCTGCTTCAAATCGATAGTTATAGCGAACCGGATTCAGCGTTTTCAGCAAAGCTAATCCGTCTGTAAACGTTTCGATATTTTTTTTCATTCGCTGATCGGATAAGTTGCTTAAATCTCCTGAAAAATGAATATTCCCCACGACATCCAGTGCCTCCGTTGGATTTGCTGTACCGATTCCGACTTTCCCGTTGGAGTAATAGGCAGAAGTTCCATTTTTTTGCCACACAACCAAGCCCCCGTCTGTTCCTGGATTTGTAGTGATGCTAGGAGAAAAGATATGTTTCCATGTGTTTTCACCAGCAGACCAATAGTAATACCCAGGATTGGTACCAGTATTCAAATACACCAAATAGCCGTCTTGGGTAGTGCTTGGCAAGGCTGATAAAATCGGGACTACCAAGCCCCCCGATACATTTTGCCATGTCCCTTTTCCATTGGCATCTGAGGTCAAGACTTTTCCGTTTCCGTAGTCTTTTACCAAATAAAGAGAGTCAAATTTGGCAGCTCCAGCAACTTCTAGTGCTTTTGTCGGGCTTGCTGTTCCGATACCTAATCTGCCAAATGTACTATCAATGACAACTTTGGAGCCATTGGCTGCTTCAGCTTCAAAATTGACGTTTTTTGAGAGCTTCGTAGGGTTTTTGCCGATTTTCAGCTGTGAAAATGCCGGGATTGAAAGCCCAATGAATAATACTAAGAATATGCTATATTTTTTCATAAATTTATCAATTAGTACATAAATCACTTGCTTTTACTTGATGCACAAAGATATTCCCCGTTGCATTGATAGTCAGATTTGACTTGAAAGAATCTGAGTAATAAATATACAAAGTAGCTGAGGTAGGGATATCTGTTTGTAAAATTACGTTTTTGGACTTTACGAGGTTGAATCCACTGGGGTCGTCTAAAGAAGTAATGATATACGGGGTATTACTAAGGGCATCGTTTACTTTAAAAATGATGCCTTTGCTGCTGCTTTGTCCGGTATTATTATCAGTGACAGTCAAGGTTGCCGTGATGTCGCCACTCGAGCTGAATACTGCTTTGGGGTTTCGGATATTTGAAGCAGATAAATAAGATGGGGTTTTGGAAAAAGTCCAATTCCAAGTAACATTTGCTTGATTGACGATGGATTGACTGTCGCAACGAAGCGTATCTCCCACACAAATAGAAGGGTAGGCATTGATGGTGGGTTGTGCCATGACATTGTAAGTATTGCTAAAAAAGTCATTTTGCCATACCCCCCAGCCAGCACCGGCAAATCTGATTTTGTTTTGGGTATAAAATAAGAAAGGTTTGATACTATTTGGCGTATTTTTTACGAGGCCATTGTAGTAAGCTTGGAAATTAGAAAAAGAAGCATCTTTATAATAAACCTCCATGTATTTTTTTGTATTATTTTGTCCAAATATGTATAGACCATCGGCTTTTCCCGCTTGTTTGGCAAATGTTTGGAGTGAAAAATTAGTCGGTAATGCGATATTTTGCCATGAACTTCCCAAATTGCTTGTGAGGTAAAGTTTTGTTGAATGAGCAATCCAAACTTTATTGTCATTGGTTTCATCAACTTGTGCCAAGAAAGAATTTGCTTCAGGTAGGGCTAATTGTTGCCAAGTACTTGTCTCCCACGCAAAAATATTATTTGTGTAATAGATATTATTTTGACATACAACCAATGCTTTTTTGGGATTGCTTGGAAAAATATGTATTTCCCAAGTTGTTTCTCCGAAATCTTTTAGTTTTTTAAATGTTTTTCCATAATCTATGGTATAATAGATGCTATTGTCTTTTGCTCCAAAGTAAATATTATTATAAGAAGGGTGCATTTTTATATCGGCTAATCTTGCACCGTAATAATAATCGTTTGGTTGAAAGGTAAAATATACATTTGATGTAGGAGCTCCTTGGCTTAGATTATCCGAGGGGGTAAATAGAATACCGTTGGATAAATCCTGAAAGACCATTCCACCCAAGCCTTCAATGTAATTCCCGGTGGCACTTTCTCCGCCTCCCACACTAAAACCCTTGTTATTTCCCCATTTTCCATTGTATATCACATTTCCATTATGATACCTGCCCCCGCCAAAAATATCCATATTCCAAGAATGTCCAAATCCCCAAAAATCATTTACCCATATTCCATTCATTCGTGTGGAGTAATTGGCGGTAGAGGTAAAAAAATCAGTGCTATAAGAAATTCCTCCATCGGTAGCCAAAAAAGTATCTCCATTAGAAAGAGCGAAGGCATCTTGTATATCGGGATGTATATCAAATGTACCAGAATATCCTCCTAAATGAGTAAGTGTGGTGCCTCCGTCGATGCTTTTATCGATTTGTTGCGTGCCGATAATGATTTGATTGGCATTTAGAGGATTGGCAATGAGTGTAAAATCATAAAAACCTTGACCAGAGTTTAGGAATGTGTTATTTTTCAGTGAAAAAGTATTTCCTCCATCTGTACTTTTATAAATATGGGTGTAGCCTGCATATAAAGTAGCGTAGTAGAGGGTATTGGCATCGGCTGAAGTGGTAGAGATGAGTGTTCCTTCGCCTGACGAACTGAAAAATGACTTATTGGTGAAAGTGCTTCCTGCATCAGAAGATTTATAAAATTTGCCATCGTACGCTGCCAAATAGACAATGCTTGTGCTGTTTGGTTGGGTCTTTACATCTGTATAGCTCCCAGCAAAGCTTAAAGTCCAAGTAAGCCCAGCATCTGTCGAACGGAAAAGTCCATCTGCGGATGCCAAATATACATTGCTTGGTGAAGCGGGGTTAAAGTGTATTCTTTCGCCACCATTGGTGAGGGTTTTGACTAAATTCCAGCTCAGTCCGCCATCAGATGTTCGGTATAGATTTTTATCTTTGAAAATAAGTACTATGTTCGGATTGGTAGAATGTATCGCAATTGGGCCTGTTCCAGCTCGGAGGCTGTCCATTCCTATCCAATTTAATCCTTTATCGGTACTTTTGAATGTCCAGCCTGTTTCGGTATTGGCATAAAGAATATTCGAATTACTTTCGGATACGCCAATGTAATAGATATTTTGATGCTGAGGGGCAAGTCTCTGAGATGTTCCTGTATTTCGGTA
>CAYUFZ010000266.1:3288-4107 GCA_964444025.1 uncultured Emticicia sp. | reverse complement strand
AGCTCTTAACTTTACAGTAAATGTGCCTGGAAGAATCCAAGGAGAGGTTGCTTCTGGAGCGGTGTTGTGATAAACTGCCGAAATCGGGAAACTTACTGGGATGTTTAGTGGAGCGTAATGCAAATCCCATATAAATCGATGTGAGCCTTTGGTATTCGATAATATCTCTTGAGGACGAATCCAATAATCTGGGATGTTCAGCTGAGGTAATTCGTATTTTTTGTCATTACTGCTGAATTTTCTAACAATATTTCCCAAGGCATCTATAATCTCCAAACTTACATTTTGAGCATTTTCGCTCAAATAATAGTCAAACATGGCTCCGTCTGGAGGGTTTTGTCCCTGTGGTTCTTCTTGTGGAATAGGGGTGTCCGTATAGGTACTCCAACGAACTCTGTATGTGTCTTGGGGTTTGAAAAATATTGATTTTTGTATAGTAGTTTTGGTAGTTAATTGGCGAAGTGGACTAATATTGTCTAAAATCCAAAAACTTCTACCATGTGTGCCTACGACGATGTCATTATCTTTGATAACCAAATCTCGGATACTTGTAGCAGGCATATTCAACCTTAAGCTTTCCCAGTTTGCTCCATCATCAAAAGAGACATATACCGCATTTTCAGAGCCAGCATATAATAATCCCTTTACAAATGGGTCTTCTCGAACGGTATTAATCGGTTCATTTGGAAGTCCTTGAACAATTTCTATCCAAGTTTTTCCACCATCTGTAGAAACTACACGTTCTCCAGTGGAAGGGTTTTTAGCGTACATTGGAGGAGCTGATGGCGCAGCAGCTTGAGCAGGAGCGTTTCGTGGGGG
>CAYUFZ010000266.1:0-3278 GCA_964444025.1 uncultured Emticicia sp. | reverse complement strand
CTTTTGTTTTGAACACATGAGGTTTCATATCATCTAAACGAATACGATTTACTGCGATATAGGCTACATTTTTATCAAAATGCCCTGCATCGATTTGCGAAACTTTCGACCATGCCCCCAAATCCTTTACTTTTGTCCAAGTTATTCCTCCGTCTTTTGTCAGGTGCATTAGTCCATCGTCTGTACCCGCCCAGATCGTTTTGATATCTATTGGCGAAGGGGCTAATGAATAAATAACCCCACGTCTATTCATCTTTTTTAATTCTTCTTCAGCAAAAACGCCTATGCTTGACGGGATTTCATCGTATTTTTCACGACTCAAATCTGGACTAATGACTTGCCAAGAATCGCCGCCATCCAATGTTTTGAATAGCACATTTCCTGCAAAATACAATGTTTTTTTATCGACGGGCGAAAACATAACAGGTGCGGTTCGTATAAAACGGTACTTGCCTGAGCGAATAGCCTCTGGAGCAATATTTTTGGTTTGCCCTGTTTTCTTGTCGTATCGAGTGATTTTTCCACCATAAATCAAATTTGGATGAAGAGGGTCTGCTGCCACATAGCCATATTCTTCTACGCCTACGGGATGCCAATCTCTGAAAGTAATGATTCCGTCGTTTCCTCTGGAAGAAATACCAACAGAGCCACTTTCTTGCTGACCGCCATATACATTATAAGGGAATTCATTGTCTGTACTAACATGGTAAAATTGAGCTGTTGGCTGGTTGTACCATGAAGAAAAAGTCTGTCCGCCATTGACTGTTACGATTGCTCCTTGGTCACCTGCCAGCAACATAATATCTGGATTATTGGGGTTTATCCAAAGTCTGTGGTAATCATCTCCACCAGGAGCTCCTCTGAAGGCTGTCCAAGTTTTTCCGCCATCTTCAGATTTCCATGTATCGACATCCGCACTAAAAACTATGTCAGGATTAAAGGGGTGTACTTTAATTTCTGCAAAATCGCTCCCTCTTCCCCAAAGTCTTTCGTCTTGACTCATTCTTGTCCAAGATTCCCCCGCATCATCTGAGCGAAAAATACCCCCATGCACAGGAGCGTCCACCGTTGCATAAAGCCTCGAAGGCATGCTTGGAGCAATACCAAATCCAATTCTACCTAAGCCTTGCTCAAAAGTAGGCAAGCCATTACTAAGTTTTTTCCAAGTATTGCCTCCATCTGATGATTTGTATAGCCCACTACCTTTACCCTGCCAAGCCCCATTTTCCCAAGGTCCTTGTCGAGATGCCCATAAGTCTGCATAAATTATTTCTGGGTTTTTGGGGTCAATGGTAACTTGAATTGCCCCTGTATTCTCATCAACATACAGAACTTTTTGCCAAGATTTTCCACCATCTTTTGTCCTAAAAACGCCTCTTTCATCATTTGCTCCGTAGGGATGACCTAATACTGCTGCAAAAACAATATTTTCATCAGTAGGATGAATCGCTAGACCTCCAATTTGTTGTCCGTCGTTGATTCCTGTATTTGTCCATGTTTTTCCTTCATCAACGGACTTATAAACCCCGTTTCCAACAGATAAATCGGGTCTTTGGATACCCTCGCCTGAAGCGACATAAATCACATTTGGATTGGAAGGAGCAACGGCAACATCTCCGATTGAACCCGTTGGCTGGTCGTCAAAAATAGGTTGCCAGGTACGACCATAATCATTGGTTCGCCAAACACCGCCATTATTGACACCCATGTAAAAAACATTCGGTTTTTGAGGAACCCCAACTGCTCCAACGGTTCTACCTCCTCTGTGTGGTCCAATCATTCGCCATTTCATTGAATCAAAGAATTGACGAGAAGTAGTTTGTGCTTTTGCTTGCACTACGCTTAAAACGCATAGTAATAAAATAATTTTTTTCATAAAAGATGAGTCTGAAAGATGATTTTTTTGAAATTTAATCAGCCGATTATCAATAAAATTAATCAAATTTACCAAAAGAGGAACTTAATTTTGGTAAATTTTTAAAAAGAGTAGGGATACTCAAAAAAAACGTTCAAATGATTTCATTTGAACGTTTAAGGCTGAAATTAAAATTATTTTAAATTTTTCAAATACAAAATGCTTTGAGGTACATTTTCAAGCTCGTGTTCACTTTCATCTTCGATGAAATAATGCTTGATGCCAATTTTTTTAGAAATTTTGAATATATTTTTCCAGTCTGCTTGTCCAGTTCCTAATACTACATCATTTTCAGCAGGCGTATGCCCTGAGAAATCACCAATGACTCCTTTTTTCAAATCCTTGACGTGCATTAGTTTCCAACGGTTGCCATATTTTTTGAGTAGCTCTACTGGATTTCCGCCTCCGTGCATTATCCCTAATACGTCCATTTCGAAAGAGACATATTCGGGATTGGTATTTTTGATTAAATAATCCAATAATGTGCCATTTTCGTAGGGTCTAAATTCATATCCATGAGGATGGTAGCAGAAAGTTAAGCCATTTTCTTTTAAGAATTTACCAGCTTCATTGAATACCTGCACGGCTTTTTGAGCATCTTCAAGCGTAAAATTATCCCCTTTATGAGGTATCCATGCACACATGACATAGCTTGCTCCAAAAATTTTTGCTTTGGTAATAATATCTTGTGACTTTGTTTCGAGTTGGTCGTATCCCGCTCCGATAGAAGGAACTTTAATACCTCTTTCGTCACACATTTTCCTATATTCTTCGTCGCTTACACCCTTTGCCCCACTTGTTTCCAACTCTTTGATTCCCATTTTTTGAATAATATCTAAAGTTTGGGCAACATTTTTTGGAAAATGATTTCTGAAGGTATAAGCTTGGGCTCCGATGGGGAAAGTGTAAAGATTTTGGGCGGTTGTTGCGACATGCACCATCGTTCCCAAGAGGATTGAAAATAATAAATGAATTTTTTTCATAGTGATTGATATTAGGTTGAATTGATATAAATGATTGATAGTTTGTTAAAATAGAATAATTACTCAAATTGAAGGGCAAAATAAGTACAAGCACTTTTTCAATTATTCCGGATGGAGTGTAAATAATTCGGTGCTAAAGCGATTAAATCGCCGATACTTGATTTTTGCCAAGAATCTTTGATAAATTCTTCCGACTCTGTGTTGTTTGGATCGACAATAAAAATGAGTTCGCCTGCCGGATGTGTATGAGGTGGATGGCTTTGTAAACCAGCATTTAAGGTCGTACTATGTAATTCTAATTTACGACACATAGAAGTTGGTTTGTTGAAATAATTTCGTCTTCCTCCTTTCTCATGGGCATTAAATACGGTTTCATCTAA
>CAYUFZ010000265.1:0-4127 GCA_964444025.1 uncultured Emticicia sp. | reverse complement strand
TTATGTGTATGAAAAAAAATATGGTGTTCGTGATTATCGAGGCGGAGGAAGAAGCTCTGCCCGTGAAACAGCTGCCAGAGTAGCCGCTGGAGCATTGGCAAAATTATTACTTAATCATCAAAATATTAGCATTCAAGCATACGTTTCACAAGTTGGGGCATTAAAATTAGAAAAAAGATATCAGGAGCTAGATTTAAGTATTGCGGAAAACAATGCTGTTCGATGCCCTGATACTGAAATGGCTGAAAAAATGTTTCAATACATCGACGAGATTCGGAAAAAAGGAGATTCCATCGGGGGGGTGATTACTTGCGTCGTGAAAGGGGTGCCTGCAGGATGGGGCGAGCCAGTTTTTGATAAACTTCATGCCGAATTGGGCAAAGCCATGTTAGGTATCAATGCAGTCAAGGGGTTTGAATACGGAAGTGGATTTGGAGGAATCGAGCTGCTGGGATCTGCCCATAATGATGCTTTTTATATCAACGAAAACAATCAAATTCGTACCAAAACTAATTATTCAGGCGGTATCCAAGGAGGCATTTCGAATGGAGAAGATATCTATTTTAGGGTAGCCTTCAAACCAGTAGCAACCATCATGATAGACCAAGAAAGCATCAACCAAGAGAGAGAAGCTGTGAAAGTATCGGGAAAAGGCAGACACGACCCTTGTGTGCTTCCGAGAGCAGTACCCATTGTGGAGGCAATGACAGCTTTGGTCTTGGCGGATTTTAGTTTAAGAGCCAAATCAGATAAAATAAATTAAGCAACCTGAAGTCGAAAATCATGGAATTTATTTCGGAAGAAATTGATAAATACTGCGAAGCACATACCACCGAAGAAAATGAGTTACTCAAACAACTCAACAGAGCCACCCATGTCAATGTACTTTCGGCAAGAATGCTTTCTGGTCATTTTCAGGGGCGTTTTTTGTCGATGCTCAGTCAGATGATTCGGCCACAAAATATTCTCGAAATAGGTACATATACGGGTTATTCTGCTCTTTGTTTGGCAGAAGGACTGAGCGACGATGGGAGATTAATAACGATTGATATTAACGAAGAACTGGAAAACTTTGTAAGAAAGTATCTGTCACAATCAGATATTTCTCATAAAATTGATTATCGAATCGGAAATGCTTTGGAGATTATTCCGACTTTGGATATCACTTTTGATTTGGTTTTTATCGATGCCGACAAAATGAACTATGCCAATTACTACGATTTGGTGTTTGATAAAGTCCGAAGTGGCGGCTATATTTTATCGGATAATGTGCTTTGGAGCGGAAAAGTAGCGGATTCTACCAAAAAAGATAAAGATACCCTTAATCTCAGAGCGTATAATCAAAAATTACACGACGATAGCAGAGTAGAAAATATATTATTGCCAATCAGAGATGGATTGTCGATTATTCGAAAAAAATAAATTATATTCAAACATCGGATTTTCAGGATTTGAGTCGGTTTTTCACTAAAATATTTATAAAAATGAAAAAAATCATTTCATTATTTCTTTTTTACTTCAACCTCTCCACTGCTTTCGCCCAAGAGCCAATATTACCAGAGGTGCCGTCGAAAATTGAATTTGCCGGGGTAATCGTGAATTTTGACAATGATGTACAAAAGTCCATCCAAAAAGAAATTCGTACCTTACTAATTCCAGAAAATAGATATTTAATGGATAAACTTGAGAGAATTCAGGTTTATTTACCAATAATTGAAAAAATTCTTGAAAATGAGAGTGTTCCTGATGATTTTAAATACTTGGCTATCAGCGAAAGCTCCCTTCTGTCTGATGCTATTTCGAGTTCAAACGCAGTAGGTTTTTGGCAATTAAAAGAAGAAACAGCAAAAGAATTAGGATTGGAAATAAATCGCCAAATAGATGAACGAAGAAACATTTTTTCCTCCACAAAGGCTGCCGCAAATTACCTCAAAAAAAGCAATTCCATCTATAAAAACTGGATTTCGACTTTATTTTCATATTATTTGGGCGTAGAAGGTATTAGCCGCACAATTCCCTCTGCTTGGACAAATGCTTTGAATATCAATTTTGATAAACAAACAGACAAATATTTGATTAAAGTGATGGCGAATCGGATTGCGTTTGAGTATAAAATCAATCGAATGAAAGACTCAGGTGCAGAGATATTGGAATACGACAAAGGGGATGTCTCGGATTTAGAACAAATCTCTAAAGCCCTCGACCTAAACATCAGCGACCTGAAAAAATATAATACTTGGATTTTGGGAGAAAAGATACCTTCAAACAAAAAATACACCATAGCTATACCTGTCAATCAAGAAAATATTGAGGTAGTGCAAGCCAAAATTAATAAACAAAAACCTAATAAAAATAGAAGCCCAAAGATTGAAAAAACCATCGACTTAGCAGATAATACCTATCCGATGCTGACCTTACTTTCTTCAAATTTGGAGGCAGGCGAGGTTTTTTATGAAATTAATGGCAAAAAAGGGATTCAAGCCCAAGCAGAAGATGACTTGGAATCCTTGTGCAGAAAGGGAAAAATAAAGACAAAAGACTTCTTGGCTCATAATGATATGAACGAAAATGACCCAATCGAAGCAAATAAGGTTTATTATTTAGAAAAAAAGAATAAAAAAGGAGTAATAGCCGAGCATATCGCACTTGAGGGGGAAAGTTTTTGGAGTATTTCTCAAATGTATGGCATCAAATTATCCAATCTTTTATCGCTCAATCGCCTCAATACCCCTCAGAACATCGCCAGTTTGTCGGTCATTTATTTGCAAAAAAAGAGACCTAAAAATGAGCCTTTGGAAAATGCACCTTCCTCTCCAACAATAACAGAAAAAGAAGAAAAAGTTTTTGTCAAAGACTCTCGAAAAAGCGATGAAACGCCTACTAAAAATGAACAAGAATTAGACAATCCATTGGAGATTACCACCAACAACAATGAAAAAGATGATGACATTATTGTGATTGAAGATGACGAACAAAATACCAACAAAGTAATCGAAAAACCATCGACAGAAAGCACTGCCGAGCCAATCAACAATAGCAATATTTCAAAAAATCCGACGAAGGAAAAACCGATTGTCACCATCAAGAAAAATGATTCTTTCCCTAAAAATACCAATGAAACAAAAGTAGTAAACCAAAACAATAGACAATTGACTCACGTGGTGGAGGAAGGACAAACACTATACAGTTTGTCTCGTTTGTATCAAGTTCCAGTAAAAGAAATAGCAGCTTGGAATAATTTCGGAATGGATACACATCTACTTGTTGGTCAGGAAGTTATCATCAAAAAAACAAACCAACAAAAAAGTTCAAGCAATGCCATGGAATACCATGAAGTACAACAAAGCGAGACGCTTTACAGCATTTCAAAAAAATATGGGGTGACTGTTAAGCAAATACAACTATGGAATGATTTACCGGATAATAATGTTAAAATTGGTCAAAAAATAATCATAAGAAAATAATTGGAATAATGATACTAATAGACAATACCTGTATAAGTGATGATGTAGCAGACCATTTTTTTGTTTGTAATTTAGAAAAATGCAAAGGAGCTTGTTGTGTAGAAGGTGATTTGGGGGCACCTTTGGAAGAAGAAGAATTAGCGATTTTGGAAGAGAAATACGAGCAAATAAAACCCTATCTAAGTCCAGAGGGGATTCGGGCAATTGAAGAACAAGGAAAATACATAAAGGATTGGGAAGGAGATTATTCTACCACAACCATCGACGACAAAGAATGTGCTTATGCTTACTACGATGAAAGAAAAACCTTAAAATGCGGCATCGAACAAGCCTATTTAGACGGGAAAATTGATTGGAAAAAGCCCTTGTCTTGTCATTTATATCCTATCAGAATTACCAAATACGAACATTACCATGCCCTCAATTACGATAGGTGGCATATTTGCAACGATGCCTGCGAATTGGGCGATAAGCTAGGAGTTCCGGTGTATAAATTTCTGAAAGAACCACTCATCAGAGCCTATGGACAAGCCTGGTATCAGGAATTGGAAAAAGAAATTGCAGAACGATTTTATCAAAATCATGAATCAAACGAAGGAAAATAGATTTGATGATATTTACGAGGTAGTTCGACTTATACCTACTGGACGAGTGAGTACCTAC
>CAYUFZ010000264.1:0-4160 GCA_964444025.1 uncultured Emticicia sp. | reverse complement strand
TGATTGGATTTCTGCAACTAAATAGAGTATTTTAGAAACAAACAAAAATTAAATGATGCAGCCTTCGGAAGAACATCATCAAAGAATTGCCAAAATGACTTTCGCTTCTGTTTACCCTCATTATGTAAAAAAAGTACAATCAAAAGGCAGAACAATGGAAGAATTGCACCAAGTGATAGAGTGGCTTACGGGCTTTAACTATCAGAAATTGCAAAAACTAATCGATGATAAAATTACGTTTGAAACGTTTTTTGACATGGCAACTCTACACCCAAATGCCCAACTGATTACAGGCATCATTTGTGGTTATAGAATTGAAGATATCGAAAATCCTTTGACAAAGAAAACAAGATATTTAGACAAAATTATTGACGAATTGGCTAAAGGTAAAAAAATGGAGAAAATTTTACGAAAATAAGGAATCCACCTCCACATCGGTTTTGATAAAATCATATACAATTAATTTTAAACAACAATGAATAAAATGAAGAAAGAAAAAATCATATTTTGGACAGCGACGATAATCATCGCTTTATTTGAGGGGCTGATGCCTGCTCTCACTTCACAAACAGAATTAGCCAAGGAAGGCATCAGACATTTAGGCTATCCTGAGTATTTTGGAAATGCGTTGGTTGTTTTTAAAGTACTAGGAGTGTTGACTTTAGTTTTTCCAAAAATTCCGAAAAGAATAAAAGAATGGGCTTATGCTGGTTTTGCGTTGGACTTTATTTTCGCAAGCATTAGTCATGGAGCTATTGACGGAATAAACCTTCAAACATTTTTTCCATTGTTTGTATTTGGTATTTTAATAGTTTCATACATTTATTATCACAAGATAAATTCAGAGGGGAATAAATGAATAACCAAAAAATTTCGCTTAGGAACAATTGATGGAGGGATGCGAAACCCTCCTCCTCAATCAAATTCTTCAAATATATCAAGCCCCTAACGTTTTTCGGAGCATTCTCAAGACCGATTCTGAGGAACTATACAAATGGACTTCCTCCCACGGAATCCAACGTACATCGACCGTTTCGTGCGTAATAACTGGCTTTTCTTCGCTGCTTGCCCGAAATAAAAATCGGATATCGTAATGTAAATGACTTGGAACATCTTTTCGTTGGGGAATTAAATGAACATCCACATCAAATATTTGGTTACTTTCCACCTCCCAATCCTTTAAGCCTGTCTCTTCTTCTAACTCTTTGATTGCCACAGAAAGTACATCTTCATTTCCATCGCAATGCCCCCCTGGTTGAAACCATTGTTGTAATTTTTTATGATGAATCATCAAGGTTTTCCTTGCTTCTTTGTCAATTATCCACGCAGAAGCCGTAATATGCCCTTCGAGCAATTCACGACTGAAGCATAAAGAATTTTGTTGGACAAAGGCAATGGTTTCTTGTAGCATTTTATTCTCCAAAACATCTTCAGTGGAATACATTTCGAGTAAATTCAATAGTTGATTGCGGTGCATTTTTCAAGATTTATTGTAAATTTGCCCAAAATAGTTCACAATCTCGAATAAATAAAAATACTAATGAAAAAAATCTCACTTATTTGCTTATTCAGCTTTATGGCTGCCACTTTCTGTACTGCACAAGTAACCCCCGCTCCAAGTCCGGGAGCCATGGTCTCTCAAATTATCGGTGTCACCAAAGTCAGCATCGAATATTCAAGACCATCATTAAAAGGAAGAGAAATATTCGGCAAATTAATCGCTTTTGATAAAATTTATCGAACAGGGGCAAATGCCGCAACAAAATTCGAGACTTCTGGCGATTTAATGATTCAAGGACAAGTCTTAAAAGCAGGAAAATACGCCATTTTATCCATACCAGGAATGAATGTTTGGACCATCATTTTCAGCAAAAACCTAAATGCAACCGAACAAAACTATTCTATCAATGATGATGTATTGCGAGTAACTACCAAGCCCCAAGAAATTCCAAGTGTAGAAACTTTGACATTTGACTTCAGTGATTTAAAAGACGATGGAGCCTTATTGAATTTCTATTGGGAAAAAACAAAAATCTCATTAACTATTGGCGTGGACAACATGGCTGCGATTGAAAATGCCGTGAATCAAAAAAATACAGATGCTTCCAATACTTTCCAACAAGCGGCAGAATACATGCTAAACAAAGGAATGGATTTAAGTAAAGCTTTAGAATTGGCCGATAAATCATTACAATTGAAAGAAAATTTTAGAAATAATTGGATTAAAGCCCAAATTCTCGAAAAATCAGGTAAAACCTCAGAGGCTTTGGGATTTGCATTGAAAGCACAAAATTTAGGTGCAGGAGATGGATTTTATGGGTTTTTCAAAGATGCCATCGAAAAAAGTATTCAAGAAATGAAAACCAAAATTGTTCCAACGGCTGTTACCCCTGCCAATGCTTCCAAAAAGAAAAAAAATTAATAAATGCTTAAAAACTTCAAGTTCGCTTGAAGTTTTTTTTTATGTTTTTTCGTTAAAGAAAAAAGCATTTTTAACCAAATTCCGTCGATGAAATCAATTCTATGCTCCATTTTATCCCTGCTTACGCTCATTTCACAGGCTCAAAAAAATGAAATGATTCCTGAGGATTATGTGTATAGCCCCAACATCAAGTCGGTGTTGCTTTACCCTTATTTAGGTAGCAACGAAGCCTCTAAAACCCTGAATCCACCGATTATCTCGCTACAAGAAGAAAAAACGCTGGTTTTAGAATTTGACGATTTGAATGCAGCATTCGAGCAATATCACCTCCGAATCATCCATTGCGATTATCTTTGGAAGCCCTCCAACCTATCAGAAATCGAATACCTTTCTGAATATAATGATTTGATAATCAATGACTATCAAGTATCCAATGGCACGAAAGTCCCCTATTATCATTATAAAATCGCCCTCCCTAAGGTTTTGCTTTCGGGCAATTATTTGGCTATTATTTGGAAAGGACGAAATAAAAATGACCTTGTACTGACGAAAAGATTCATGGTTTTTGAGAATATCATCGGAGTCGGAGGAGAAGTTCGACAAGCACAAAACCCATCGAAATATAAAAATTCACAGCAAATTGATTTTGAACTACAATACGGTAATTACAGATTAATGTCGCCGAGAGATGAATTGAAAATTATTATCAGACAAAATTACAGATGGGATAAAACCGTAAAAAATCTCAAGGCATTTAATGTCAATGAGTCAGAATCTAAGCTTATTTTCAGGTTTTTCAACGATGAAAATGTCTTTCCAGCAGGAAATGAATTTCGTTTTTTTGATTCCCGAAGTACCTATACCCGAGGCATGTATATCAGTCAAATAAGCAGAAGTAATACCGACGAAATGCTCCTCAGTACCCAACAAGACAGAAGCCAAACGGCTTATATTGAATCCAATGATTTTGATGGCAATTATGTCGTTTCAAATCGTGAATCGGCAAATTCGGAAGTAGAAGCCGATTATATTTGGATGAATTTTGTCTTAAAATACCCTGCTTTATCAGAGAGCCAACAACTGTATGTCAATGGCTCGTTCAATCAATGGAGATGCGATGAGACCAACGTGATGAAATATGATGAAAGCTCTTCCTCTTATTTTGCAAGAATTTTGCTCAAACAAGGCGTTTATAACTACAATTTTGTCAGTATCGACAAACAATTCCCCAATCAACCAAACGAAAGTTTGTTGGAAGGTAATTTTTCCGAGACCCAAAATACCTATGAAATTTTGATATACCACCGCCCATTTACCTCAAGAGCAGAAAAATTGATAGGATATCATATTTTGGATTTTAACAAAAGACGATAGATTGCCATTAAAAATAGAGGTTTTTTGACGAAAAATTGTTTTTAAAAAAAATTTAACGAAATATAATTATCTTTGTGACGGATACAGAATTTCATAAAAATTAAATGAATAAAATACTTCTTCATAAGAATACACGTAGCTTTCAAGCAAAAATTGCCTTGGCATCTTCCAAATCAGAAAGTAATCGTGCTTTAATCATTAATGCCTTGAGTAATTTTGGTGGTGATTTACAAAACCTTTCCACTGCCAGAGATACCCAAACAATGATACGATTGTTGCAATCGGACGAACAAACAGCCGACGTAATAGACGCAGGAACAACCATGCGTTTTTTGACCGCCTATTTTGCTGCAACCAACCAAGC
>CAYUFZ010000263.1:667-4184 GCA_964444025.1 uncultured Emticicia sp. | reverse complement strand
AAAAGGGCCGTATTTATGTTGTTCTTCCGTAAATGGGTCAGCATAAGGTCCGAAAGGATGGTCGATGGGTTTTCCAGAAATCTTTGGCCAATCTTTGCTCAAATCTTTAGAAGGTCGAGGTTGAGAATTGACAAAAGCAGCAATATCCCATGCCTCTTCATCACTCAGCTGAGGTTTTTCATACGTCACGCCAAAGGGCATATTCGTTTTGATGTATCCTGCCAAACGAGAAATACGGAACAAGCCAGCTCCATTATTGTACGAATGTAGCCCCCAAAGAGGCGGATAAGTGTAAGCCATTCCATCAGGATTTTGAATACCCTCTCCATTCAAACCATGACAAGAAGCACATTTTTCGGCATAAGCCACTTGTCCATTTTCGGGTGAAGCAGCTCTGTCTAAATATTTCAATTTCCAAATACCAGTACCATTCGGAATGGAATCTTTCGGCACCAATTGACCTAAAAACTTGATATAAGCAACCATGGCTTGCATCTCTCGAGAAGCACTATCCAGCCCTCTGCCATTGAGACTTCTTTCCATACAATCGTTGATTCGCTTGACGATGCTTTCTTTTGTCCCCGACCTTTCTCTGAATTTTGGATAGGTCGATGCGACAGCTCCATAATTATTACCCCAAACTTTTGAACCCGCCTCCAAGTGACAATTTTGACAATTCATCCCGTTGGTCAAAGAAGCAACTTTTCCTTTAGGTCCAAGATAAATGGCTGTATTAGCAATCAATTCTCGTCCATATTTGACCAACGCTGGGTCTTTTTCATGCACAACAGCATCCATTGAAATCAATCTCCACACAGGTTTGGAAAATTTGTTAGCCGTTTTAATGGAATCTTTTTGAGAGGATGCTTCTTCTTTCGACTGAATTGCTCCAAAACCAAGCAAATCCAGCATAAAAGCCAATACCACCATTGTTGCTAAAAACAATAAAACCGTGATTGCCTTCAGGGCTTTGGTGATAATTAATTGGTCTTGATGATTTATCTTTTTCATAAAAATCTATCTAAATTCATAATTATAACCACTCAACTGAGTCAATAAAGTTGTCGAAGCGTCCGTCGCTACTGTTCGATTTTCCAATTTTGGCTCGATAGGGGAATGTATCGACAAATACTCCTCAATAACTTTGTGCATATCAATAGCCAAATTTTTAGGATTTTTCACCTTTTCCATCCGGCATAGCGTATCGTTGGGGTCTCCTTCCCTTTCGCAAGCTACGACACTATATTCCCCCCTATCAAGCTCTAAAGGTTTTCCACCAATCTTGACATGATTGACACGCTTTCCAAAAGTTTGTTCAATCGAACAATTCACTTCCATTCCTGCAAAACGCACAAACCAACCACCAAATCTCTTGGAAGGGTCTTTTGCGAACGCATTTTGGAGTTCTTTTTCCAACCAATCTATTATTTGTCTGCCTGTTACGATTCCTGTTTTGGCTTCGCTATTGACTGGCAACATATTCCATAAAAACTCTTTGGTTATCGAAATTAATCCTGTTTTTGTATCTTTAGAAGACAAAGGCTGACAAAACCTAAACCCATTTGAAAGAGCAATATCCGATTTAAACTTCCAATGTATGGCATCCGTAATCACATTGTCCATAGGTGTTTCAAGAACAAAGTATCTAACCAAAGGAGTCTTGGAAGTTCCTATCACACGATTCATCTCTTGTTTAAATGGAGCATATTGCTTTTCAATCAAAGCAAGCATATCCTTATCTGCTTTAAACTTCTCAGGGTCAACATCTAATAATTCATACTTAAAATCTTTCAATTGCCCATTTTCAACCATTAAGTCTAATTTACCCAAGAAAGAACCAAAAGCCCCACATTCCACCACTTTGGCATATTTGCCAACAATTGGTTCTCTCAGACGTTCGTGTGTATCAGCACCGATGATAAAATCCGCCCCTTCTGTGGCAGGATTATTGGCTAATCCAACTTGTTGAGCCAAACCTATATGAGTCATAATTAATATGATTCCACAGCCCTCCACTTCTTTTAAAAACTTGATGTATTTTGCTACATTTTTTTCAGGATGGTCAAAGCTTAAGCCATCACTGTACGCCGGAGATTGTCTTTTAGGAATTAAGTGGTCGGTATATCCAATAAATCCAACTTTTACACCCTGCAAAACTCGTATCCAATAAGGCGGATAAACCAATTCACCATTGTCAGAATCGTTCGTTTTATGCCACATATTAGCACAGATTTTAGCAGCATTGGTATGCCCCATATCGTAGAGCATTTTTTTCTTTTTATAGACCACCTCCCAATTACCGGGCAGCATCAAATCATAATTCAATTCATTAAAAATTGGAATCAAAGCTTCTCCTTCTGTATGCGTAGCCAAAGCGTGTCCATGAAAAAAGTCTCCCCCATCATATACAATGGTATTATCTGGGTTCTGCTTTCTATAATGATTTATCATGGATTTTAACACAGCCAATCCACCTCTTTTTTTATAAACAGCTTGATTGTTTTCCCAAAAAAATTCGTCATGTGTATTGATTTGTCCGTGAATATCGGAGGTAATCAAAAGAGTAATGGCTTGATTAGCCCCCTTTGTTTGTCCAAAAACTGACACATTTTTAAGCAATTGTGGGGAATTTGAGGCAAAGCCAAGGCTTGAAAGAAGAGATGTTTTCAAAAAATCCCTTCTTTTGTTTAAGTTTTCGTTCATGGTTTAAAAGAGGTTGTTAGGTAAAATAGCATTGGAGATACTTATCAGTATCTCCAATGATTGTTAAGGTAATTTATTTTGAATCGCTCCATAGACCCAAGTTCCGGCAATTGCACTCAAAAATGTGACAAATATTGCTAAAAAGCCACTACCTATTTGAGCAAATAAAGGCCCCGGACACGCCCCTGTGATAGCCCAGCCTAAGCCAAACATCAAGCCACCGTAAATTTGTCCTTTACTAAATGTTTTGGGAGGAATGACTATTGTTTCGCCTGAAAAAGTTTTAATATTGAATCTTTTGATTATTTGAATCGAAATCATTCCAACCACTACCGCCGTACCGATAACCCCATACATGTGAAAAGATTGTAATCGAAACATTTCTTGAATCCTAAACCAAGAAATAATTTCGGCTTTGACAAATACAATCCCAAACACAACTCCTACTGCCATGTACTTCAAGTTCGACCAAAAAGGTTCATGTGCTTTTTGATTATTAGGTGCTTCACATACAAATTCTTCTATATTTTTTTTCTGTTCCATTGTCTTAAAAAAGTTTGAAAATAAACGGCATAATTAAATGAGTCATCACAAAACCACCAACCATAAAGGCAATCGTAGCAATCAGCGAAGGTAATTGTAAATTCGACAGCCCCATGATAGAATGGCCAGAAGTACATCCCCCAGCGTATCGTGTGCCAAAGCCAACCATAAATCCTCCAATCACAAAAAACACCAAACCTTTCAATGTAAAGATATTCTCTACTCCGAACAAATCATTGGGCAATAAATGACTAAAATCTTTCACTCCAAG
>CAYUFZ010000263.1:332-657 GCA_964444025.1 uncultured Emticicia sp. | reverse complement strand
TAATCTGAATTTCATGGGAATCAGTCAAAAACTGACTCGCAATTACGCCACCCAACAATACTCCCAACACAAAAAACAAATTCCACATTTCCTTTTTCCAATCATATTTAAAAAAAGAGATATTTGCGGGAATACATGCGGCACAAATGTGCCTCAACGACGATGATATTCCAAAAGTTTTGTTGCCTGACTCAGTCTTGCCTTTACTTTTTTTAAGTGGTTTAGCTATGGCTATGTTTTACTTCAACCGATACAATGTATTATGGCCTGCTGCTTTACAAATTATTCCATTAAATTTGAGAGATGAACAAATCCAAAAGATAAA
>CAYUFZ010000263.1:0-322 GCA_964444025.1 uncultured Emticicia sp. | reverse complement strand
CTATCAGCAATAATATCGGAACTGTTAGTCCAATCATCACACCTGCAACCGCCCAATGCCACGGTTGACTGATAAATTCTATCATAATTGTTATAATTTTATAATTTAAAATATGCTCAACATACCCAAATTAGTACAAAATAGGTTAGTATTTAAAAAATTTAAACTTTTAATTTCGATTGACACACGAAATTAGAACGAGGCACTGGTGTTTTTGCCAAAGCCCCAAAACCACCAGCAATATCCACCACATTATCAAATCCCCTCGATTTTAGGATTGAAGCTGCAATCATTGAGCGATAGCCACCCGCACAATGAATAT
>CAYUFZ010000262.1:0-4192 GCA_964444025.1 uncultured Emticicia sp. | reverse complement strand
TGATAAAAGCTTTGAGAGAATGAAACAATATCTTATTTGGAAATATGGAGAAAATTATAAAACATATGGACTTGACGACAGTTTTGAGTGGAATACTGGAAATACAAAAATTATTCTTAACTTATTTTATGATGGGATTATTGCCTTTGGCTGCCGCAGTTATTCCTTCCAGAGCTGTTCCTTCACATTTAAAAGCAAAAGCTATTGGCCTGATAGCGGCAATAGCAGAAATAATTGGCGGAGTATTAGTGCCTGCTTTGGCGGGAGTATTATCCGATAATATTGCTCCATCTGCGTTTTTGTGGGTAGCAGCAGGATTGGGATTTTTGACTATTCTTTTTGCTACTAAATTAGTGGAAGAGTAAAATAATTGATTTTGCATAGAATCTGACGGTTTTTGGCTATTTTAGTCTGTCATATTCCCGTATTTTTGTTAATCTCTTTGGAGAAGACTAATTGAAAAAAAATCATGAAGGAATTATTTGATTTAAAAAACAAAGTCGCCTTAATCACCGGAGGCAGCTCGGGTATGGGAAAGGCGATTGCTTATGCTTTGGCAAGTTTTGGGGCAAAGGTAATTGTATCGAGTAATGATGCAGAAGCATGTGAAAGTTTGGTGAAAAATTGGAAATCCGAAGGTTTGGAAGCCATGGCGATTCCTTGTGATGTTTCGGATAAAACACAAATTCAAAAGTTGGTGAAATGGTCGTATGAAAAATATGGGAAAATTGATATTTTAGTCAGTGGGGTGGGGATAGCCAAGCCGGGGTCTTTTATGGATATTAATGCAGAGGATTTTGAGAAATCGATTCAAATAAACCTCCAAAGTGCTTTGTATTTGACCAAACAAGTATTGCCCAAAATGATAGAACAAAAAGAGGGTGTACTGATATTTTTGTCGAGTATAGCTGGGGTAAGGGGCAACAAATCTATTGGTTTGTACGGGATAACCAAGGCAGGATTGTCGCAAATGGTTCGAAATTTGGCAGTAGAGTTTGGTCCGAATAATATTCGAGCAAATGCCATTTCTCCAGGAATGATTGATACTCCTTTTTCGGAGTCCTTGATGTCGAATAAGGAATTTATGGAGAAAAGACTCTTGCTTACACCTTTGAGAAGAGTCGGAAAACCAGAGGAAATCGCAGGACTTGTATTGCTATTGGCCTCTCGGGCAGGAGCATTTATCACTGGTCAAAATATTATCGTGGACGGAGGAACAACCATCAGCGACGGAAATTAAATAAAAAAGATGAATCAAAAGATTAAAACAATTATTGAGGAATATCAATGGAGGATTCAAGAAGAAAATGTCTTGATGCAATCTCTTTCTGTGGTGGAAGGCATGAGCCGACGTGATGAATTTTTGTTGTCGGTTGGGGAAGAAGTGGCTGTTTTTCTTAATTCTTTGGTAAAATCAGCAAAACCAATGTTAATCTTAGAAATTGGCACTTCTTATGGATTTTCGACGATTTGGTTGGCGGAAGCGGCACAAACGTACGGAGGGAAAATAATTAGCCTTGAAAATGATTCGCAAAAAGCAACATTTGCCCAACAAAAATTGAGAGAAGCTGAGTTGGATGAGGTCGTTGAAATTATTGTAGGGGATGCCTTGGTTTTTTTGCAACAAACCCCTCTTTGTTTCGATTTTGTATTGCTCGACCTTTGGAAAGAGTTGTATATTCCTAGTTTTGATTTGTTTTATCATAAATTGAACCCTGGAGCATTTGTCATCAGTGATAATATGATTTTTCCACCCCACTCAAGAGCTGAAATGGATGTTTACAGAAATCACCTCAAAAAAACAAATGCCTTTGATACGGTTTTACTGCCTTTGGGAAGTGGCATAGAAATAAGCAAAAAAGATGAGAAGGTTTGAAAATAAAGTAGCCCTTGTAACTGGGGCGGCATCGGGTATAGGTCGGGCAACAGCCATTCAATTTGCCCAAGAAGGGGCTCATGTCGTATTAGCGGATATTGGCGATTGCTCAGAGACAATGGCTTTATTCCCCGAAAATGCGGCAAATTATCTTAATATTTCTTGTAATATAGGGGAAAGAGAAGAAGTGGTTTATCTCATCCACAAAACTGTTGAGGTGTTTGGGAAATTAGATTGTGCCGTCAATTGTGCTGGAATTGCAGGTAAAATCTCCAAGCCTATTCATGAATACCCAGAAGAAGATTGGCTCAAACAAATTCAAATAAATCTTATCGGGACGTGGTATTGTGTCAAGTTTCAATTAGAGCAAATGGTCAAGCAAGGAGGGGGGAATATTGTCTGTGTTTCTTCGGCGGCGGCCTTGGTTGGGCAGCCCGAAAATTCACCATATTCCGCATCCAAACACGGTGTGAATGGCTTGGTAAAAACCGCTGCCATTGAGTATGCCACCCAAAACATAAGAGTCAATGCCATCTGCCCCACAGCTATTGAGACCCCCATGATTATGCACGGAAGGCGTAAATTAGCTGAAAACCCAGAAGCCTTGGAGGCTGCTAAGAATCATCAACGAATGAAACGCATGGGTCAGCCTTCTGAGGTTGCTGATGTTGCTCTTTGGCTTTGTTCGGACCAATCTACTTTTATCACGGGTCATTGCATGGCAGTCGATGGAGGGGCTTTTGCTTAATGTTGTTTTAGGAATTGCTTGTTGGTTTCGGTCAATTTGTCGATTCTCTGAAATTGCATAGTAAAACCCACTTATTGATTAATTTCTTGCCTTATTATTAGGTAATTTTGCTCAAATTAGCTAATATTATATTGTTGAGTGATGCTCTTCAGATATTTGCCAAAATTATTTTCAATCTATATTAAATTCATTGCGTATGTATAACAAAATTTTAGCCATAACCGCAGGCTTCTTTGGACTATGTAATTTGGCTTTAGCCCAACAGCCACTTGTCAAATTTGTTACGAATAAAAATGGCAAAACAATTGCTTATTCTGCCAATTCGGGCGTTAAACTTATCAAATCCGGTGGATTATATTTTAAAGATTTGAATAAAAACGGAAAATTAGACAAATACGAAGATTGGCGTTTGCCATTTGACGAACGAGCAAAAAACTTGGCAGGTTTGATGTCTGTGGAGCAAATAGCTGGATTAATGCTTTATTCTTCTCATCAATCATTGCCTGCAAGGTCGGGAGGTTATTTTGCTGGAACTTATAACGGAAAGCCATTTAAAGCTGGAGAAATCGACCCTTCGGATTTAACCGACCAACAAAAGCAATTCTTAAAAAACGACCATTTGAGGCATGTTTTGCTTACGACGGTTCAGAGTCCGGAAGTGGCATCGCTTTGGAATAATAAATTACAAGAGTTTTGTGAAAGTGTGGGTTTAGGAATTCCTGCCAACAATAGTTCGGACCCCCGTCATGGCACAAAAGCAAAGGCTGAGTATGATGCGGCTTCGGGAGGTGAGATTTCCATGTGGCCAAGTTCGTTGGGAATGGCAGCAACATTTGACCCCGAATTACTGAGGAAATTTGCACAAATTGCGGCAGAAGAATATAGAGCATTGGGTATTACAACTGCCCTTTCGCCCCAAGTTGATATGGCAACCGAACCACGTTGGTCGAGGTTTAATGGTACTTTTGGTGAAAGCTCGAAGCTCTCTGCTGCCATGGCGGAGGCTTATTGCGATGGCTTTCAATCAAATGAATGGGGATTGAAAAGTGTCAATGCGATGGTGAAACATTGGCCAGGCGGAGGTTCGGGTGAGGCTGGTAGAGATGGGCATTATGCCAATGGTAAATTTGCCGTCTATCCTGGAAATAATTTTAAAGAACATTTTATCCCTTTTATAGAGGGGGCTTTCAAGCTCAAAGGGAATACCAAAATGGCTTCGGCGGTTATGCCGTATTATACCATCTCTTGGAATCAAACCAATGAAAATGTTGCTAGATTTGTTAAGGGATAAATATCAATTTGATGGGGTTGTCTGTACAGACTGGAGTGTGACGCACAAACACAATGTCATGGATTCGTTTGTGGATGGAAAGCCTTGGGGAGTAGAGCATCTGAGCGATGCTGAAAGACATTACAAAGCTCTTTTGGCAGGGGTTGACCAATTTAGTGGTAATAATGATAAAGTCCCTATTTTAGATGCCTACCAAATGGGTGTAAAACAACATGGGGAAGCGTGGATGAGTAATAGAATGCAACAATCGGCGGTTCGCTTGTTGAGAAATATTTTT
>CAYUFZ010000261.1:0-4221 GCA_964444025.1 uncultured Emticicia sp. | reverse complement strand
CTTTGATAGGACAACAAGCAGTACTGTTACAAACCGAATTACCTATAGCCAATTCAGTGGTATAGGTATAAGTTCCAATATTTGTAATGGTATATGAAGCAGTTGTCGCTCCATTAATAGCAACACCATCTTTATACCATTGATAATTAGTATATCCAGGAGCAGCCTGAGCTTGGATTTGGATGGAATCAGAATTACAATAATAATAAGGAACCGTAGAACATCCAAACGCAATATCATCTTCATTTAGGGCGTTATTCCCTGGAGAACTATCTATATCTGTTTCATTCATAGCAGTAATTTCGGCAACATTATAATATGTTCCCGAACCGCCTAATTTAACTTGAATGCTTAGTGTGACTGAATCCGTAGTAGCGGAAATTGAACCAACATTCCATGTAAGCACATTATTTACCGAATTAGCAGAACCTGCGGTAGTAGATGCACTGAGGAATGTAGATCCTGAGGGTATTAAATCGGTTACAACTACTCCCGAAACAGAGGATAAACCTTGGTTATGAATTGTCAAAGTATATGTTAGGTTTGAACTGGCAGATGCCGTCGATGCACTCACACTTTGGGATAGTGAAAGATCTTGAATACCTAAAGAAGTTGAGTGAATATTTTTTCCACTAAGAATGTCTCCTTTTTTCACATCCTTTGCAGAATATGCTTTTATTTTATATTTAGCCATCAACTCCTGACTATATAAGACAAGAGAAAAAGCAAATATGGTTAATATTAAACTTTTTGTAATTATTTTATTCATCTCATTATAGAATTTATATCTGCAATCTACCTTCTTCAATACCTCAAACAGAATTTCAAGACTAAAATCTATTAGTAATATTTGATTTACAATTCTTGTAAATCAAATATTACATGAATCCAAAGTTGAGAAAAGCGATGCAATAATCTAATCATTTTGGGACAAAAACAATGCCAAATATCTTTTCAGATAGTATGTCAAATGTCTTTTATATCATTTGTCGCATTTTCATGGCTAAGTAATTATTTTACTATAAAATTACTTAATCACGATCAACTAAAATTCTTTTTGCGAAAGTCTTGCTAGTAGTTTTTAATCTAACTACCAAACTTTGATTTGTTATTTCACTCGGCACCAAGTATGATTTTTCTTCCAATTCTTTTTTTGTTCCATTGATTTTCAAAAGAACTTTACCCATTTCTGTTGACAATGTCAATGTACTATTCTCCGACTCATCAATATTGGTTAAACTTACTTTGAAATAATCTTTCGTAATATTCGGGAATACCGTTAGAGCATTATTTGGATCAACTTTTGTATCAGCAGACACAGATTTATCCTGCTCTGCTTTAAACTTGTAGTTTTTTACATAAATCTCTTCATCGTATGCTGTATTTAAAGAGTTTTTAAAATCACCTCCCTTCATACCAGGAGCGGATGAGCTAGCGTCAATTCCATTTTCATATAAAGAAACTTCCGACAACTTTATCTCTTTAGGTAATTCGAATGAGAATAACAATGACTCCACCCCTTCAGTAAAATCAGTTTTGGCTCCCATTGAAATGATTCCGTGAAAATCTACATTTCTATTGGCTGCAGGAGCATATACATTAGAATTATCTTCCCATGTACCACCATCGTTATTGTAGATTCTTAATTTTTCATCGCTAACAGATTTAGGCAACAAAATTGAAATTTGAGACGATGCTAATAAAAAGTTTCTTTTTGAAAAATTAGGTTTTGCATATACTTCAAATCTTCCTGATTCTTCGTTTTTCTTAATAGTAAGTTCTACACCTTTCTGTGCAAAAATTTCGCTTGACAAACCTATAAAACAAGCAGCAATTATTATATATTTTTTCATTTCTATTTCAATCTAATTAGTTTAGAAATTATTTTATTTTGGTAGTAGTTACAGGCAAGCAAATTGGGGTACACACACAAACACTTACTGGGAATGGATTAGAAAAATCCAAACAACTTCCTGTAATATTGCTAAAGTTTGACCCAACTGATAGATTATTCACTGTACCTGTATAACTTAAAGCATAAACATTGTAAGCTTTTGTTCCTGTTAATCCAGTAAATGAGGGTGCAGAGTTATTTATCTGCATAACTATCCCGTTCAAATCTGTCAATAAATACTGTGTTGTACCTGTTGTTGGAGGCGTAGTAGCAGTCTTCAATGCAAACGCAGATGAGGTAAAATCACAAGTTGTCGGTGTAGTAGAAGGGCATACACGTACTTTTAGAGGATTTGAAAAATCCTTACAAGATGCCGTTACGCCACTAAAGTCCCCTCCAACTGTTAAACCAGTAACAGTATTGTCATCAACATAACTAAAGGCATACACTTGGTAAGTTTTAGTTTGTACCAATCCTGTAAATGTTGTTGTATTTGATATTTGAGCCACCTTTTGTGTCGTAGAGTCAACTAACAAATATTTTGTAATTGAATTTGAAGGCAAGGTTCCTGCTGTACCAACTTTCACGGTAAAGGATGAAGTGGTATAATCACAAGTCTGTGCATTTCCGAAGTATGGAAATATAACAGAAACTATCAGAAAGACTTTCCAAATATATTTATTAAATAATTTCATTAATATATCATTTAAAGGGTTATAACTTTTACGAATTATTTCACTAATTCAGGAGCTGTGATATTACATGTAGAACAAGATGTTCCTGTATTATTATAGTTTGTTCCGTAAACATCTGTAATTAAACCATTATCAATCGTATTTTTAAAATCACCACCTTTCATTCCAGCAGCAGAAGAAGACGGATCAGAAGTATTTACAAAAAGTCTAATCCCATCTCTACACAAGCCATCTGATAATGTGAAAGAAAATAATAGAGTTTCCTGACCGCTTGTTAATGCAGCATTCTGTCCTGACGAAATTACTGAATGGAAATCATGAGCAGTATCAGCTCCTGGTGCAAAAATTTGATTGTTAGTTGTCCACCCCCCTGCATTTGAGGAAGTAATAGTTAAAGCAGCATCAGGAGTAGCTGCTGGTACTACTATTGATATTTGTGAGGCACCCCAAGTAAATGCAGCACTTGTAAAATTAGGTTTTGCATATACTTCATATTTACTCGCCGTTGCATTCCACTTAATTGTTAAATCAACTGTTCCTTGTGCAAATGAAGAAATTGATAATAAAATAAAGGCTGTTAAAAATAAATAAGTCTTTTTCATTGTATTTTTTAATTTAATGTTTGTGTTATTTTTAATAAGCCGTGGCTTTTCAGCCACGGCAATAATTCTAATAATTAAGGAATTTGCTCAACCATAAAGTCAAAATTGTACAATTTAGCTGTAATGTTTACAGGGTATTTATTGACAATATTGAACAAAATAAAGGCTGTATCACTGCTTGTTCCTGCGTATTTTACTTTTCCGTCTAGGTTGACATCCCCTGACAAATAAACCGGAGTGACGAAGTCATAATTATACAATCCGCTGCTATTACCACTATAAGTAATGACTTGAGATAACACCGCAGGACCATCTGGTAAACTTCCACTATATTTTACCTTAGCGTCGCTATTTCTAGCATTTCCTGCCCATAATCCCATTTTACCATTTCCCAATTGTACTTGCTCACTTCCATCGTATGAACCCAAACTATTGTCGCTCAATACCAAACCTTTGTCCCAGGTTTGTGTAGCAGTCATGCTTGTAAAGTCCACGATTGTACCTGTAGCAGCCATTTGAATGGCATTAGCGGTCATCGCTCCCAAGTGATTTCTATGTTTCACGGCTACATAATAACTCGTTCCGATTCCTCCTTCAAATGTCACTGGTGTAATTCCATCGCTTGATTCCACGATATCTCCATCTCTTTGAACCAATGCTGCACGAGTTTTAACGACTGTCGCTGGATTAGAGGCGTCTCTCAATTCAACAAAAACCCAATCTACAATAGCATCATTACCCGAAACTGCCAAGACGGTTGAATTGGTTTGTTGACCACCAATATCTGCAACTTTAGTAAATCTTGTACTTGCCATTGCTGTAAATGGTTCAGTTGTCGGGAATACAGAAAGTGTTCTTAAATTATCACGCATCAAAACATCTGTTGCCCCACTTGGAGAGAAAAAGGCCCCTTGTAAAAACACTTTTAATTGTAGTTTAACAGTTGAATTTGCATCTCCATAATTATTCGGTAAGCCATCTGCTGGAGTCAAAATACCATCACCATCTGGGTCACAATTGCTCGTACAAA
>CAYUFZ010000260.1:1281-4266 GCA_964444025.1 uncultured Emticicia sp. | reverse complement strand
AGTTTTTTGAAAAAAATATTCAATTCGAATAAAGATTTTAATCTAAATGAATGCAATTTTATGAAAAAAGGTAGTATAAGTCGAGAACAATTTAGTTATAAAGATGATCCTAACCTAAAATTTACTCCTAATAATTATCTGTTAGTGATTAAAGATGAGGATTTCCCAGATAAGAATGTAATACCAATTCTTTATTATAACAACGGTAGAGTTTTTGATATTTTTGAAGATGAAATGGATAAAATTTTTGCAGTTCGAAACAGCTTTGTCCCTGAAAAAAATATATCTAACTTTAAGAATTTAAACCAAATATTGAAAATTGATTTTGGAAACATAATATCAAATGATAAATATTATGATAATGAACATTTGCCTAAATGTAAGATTTTTGCAAATTATATAAATATAACTGATCAAAACAACATTGTAGAAATTTTTGAAGGAGTTATTGATGAATCAGAATCAAGAATAAAAATAAATGAGGCTATTCTCAAAAGTCTAATAAAAGATGTTTATATAGAAGACAGTAGTCCTATATTTATAGAATCAGATAATGCGATTGTTGGGCCTTTTAAGGTTCTTTCAGAAGACATAGAAGATGGGTTTTTAAAGGTAGAAAAACATCATTGGAAAAAATTTGGAAGTTATAGAATTACAGATGAAACTTTTGTTGAGTTCAGTATTAATGGAATAGATAGAAAAATTCATTTGCCATCTGTTAATAACCTAGCCCTCATAGAAAACTTAGAATTTAAAGATGATCGAGAATTAAAAAATGAATTCATAGAAAAGTTAAAGAACCAGCCTGCTGATTTTCAGCCAGATGAAATAAATAGATTTCTTATTTTATTAGGTAAGATTGAACAAAATGAATCGATTAAAAATTACCTAGTTCACAACCTAAGAATAAAAAAAATACTACAAAAAACTACGGAAAAGCTTATTTCTGACAAAGAACTTGCTTTATTTATTCCTGAAGTTCAAAATGTACAAAGTAAAATTGAAAAGCTTAGGGATGATGAAGTTAAAATAGAACTAGAAATTTCTAAAAAATCTGAAAGGTTGGAACAAATAGGTTTTGTTATTATTCAAAAACAAGAAGAGATTGAGGGTTTAGAAAATAAAAAAAATGATTTAGATAAATTTCTTAATGATGAATCTCAAAAAGCAATCGATAAGTTAAAGTATGAACTACAAGAACTTGAAACAAAAAAAACTAATTTAACTGATGAAATAAGTAAGGAAACAACTGAAAAGTCTAAAGAATTAAATAAATTAAAAGAGGAGTTAGAGAATCTAAAAAAAGCTGAAGAGGACTTAAGGTATTCAGTAGATAAATTAAAAATAGAGAATCAAGAAACTCAGAGAGATTCTTTAAAAGGGCTAATCGATTTATTTAAGAATAAAAAGTATTTTGATTTTTTTAGTGGTCGTGATTTGTCGGAATTTGACAAAAAAGAAGATGAGAACTACCCTGAATATAAAATAGAAAATAGCTTTAATGACTATCTTGATTTTAGAAGTACATTAATAAATATTCTTGAAAAAAATGGAAGAAAATTTGAAACACATTTTATAGATAATTTGCTGATTTCTATACATCAAAATACACTTACTATATTTGCGGGGTTACCTGGTACTGGAAAAACAAGTTTAGCTAGATTATTAACAAAAATTTTAACTCCAAAAGAACGAATAGCAGAGGTTTCTGTTAGTCGTGGTTGGACATCGCAAAAAGACTTGATAGGTTTTCAGAATCCTTTGACTTATAAATTTCATTCTGCTCCAACGGGTGTTTATGAATTATTATGTCAGTTAAATAGTGAAGTCGAAAAAAATATATTCAAAAATTCCCCTTTGGCATATATAATTTTAGATGAAGCAAATTTAAGTCCGATAGAACACTATTGGTCTATTTTCTATAATTTGACAGACACTTATGTTAATGATAATCATCTATTGTCAATTACCTTAGGTAATAATACACAACTAAGGTATGCGAATAATTTGAAATTCATTGCAACTATAAATTATGACCAAACAACTGAAAATTTATCACCAAGGATAATTGACAGAGCAAATATTGTTCAGATTCCTGAATTAGATATTAATATTTCAAGTATAAGTAGTGATGTTATTGAGCATCTAAATGTTTCTTATCAAAACTGTATTGAATTTTTTAAGTTAAATGACTTTAATATAGTCTCAAACGATATTGATTTTAAAAATGAAAAATTAGGTGAGATTTTTATTAAAATTAAAAATAAGTATAAAGAGTTAAGATTACCAATTAGTCCCCGTGTTGAAATAGCAATTAAAAAATATTGTTTAGTTGCTACCGAAGTAATGAAAAAAGAATTATCAAGACCTTTGGATTATTGCATAGCACAAAGACTATTACCTATGATTAATTTTCAAGGCGAAGTATCAAAAAGTAAATTAGAAGAGCTATTAAAAATTTTTGAAGATAATAATTTGACCATTTCTAAAACAATTTTAGATAAAATAATTAAAAATGGTAGTGAAGATAATATTTTTGAGGGTAATTATAATTATTTTCTTTCTTTAACCTATGCTTAAAATATTTGAAATTAAAAATACTAATAAAATTGAAATTCTTCCAATTAATAAAATATATAATGTTTTAGAGTTAGGGAAATATGAAATTCAATACTTTTCAGGAAATACTATCAATGAAGAAGAAGTATTTATTGAAGACATTGCCATAGATAGAGATAAAATTATTAGACATAGTAATTCAATTATTTTATCTGAGTTTAGGTATTTTGAAGATTATTTCGGCTATGCAAGTTTAAATATTAATAATGAAGTTTTTTTATTCAATATAAAAATAGAAAAACTAAAACTCTCGGAAATTGAGGATATTTTTACGTTTTTATGGGAGAGGGAGGATAAGCTTTTTAATATATTTTTTTCTAAAAGTACATATAATTTAGATTTTAAAAAAAATGGATTTGAGCTTGG
>CAYUFZ010000260.1:0-1271 GCA_964444025.1 uncultured Emticicia sp. | reverse complement strand
GTTGATATCCTTTATAGAAACTTTTATTTATTCATTTGAAAAGTTGTATTATTCGTTTCAGAGTTTACCTCATACTATTTTAAGACAACAGAAATCTATATCAAAATATGAGCCGAACAAAGTAACATCAGAATCAGCAAATTGGATAATAGCCAATTTAGATGAAGTTTTTTTAGATAGCTCGCTAAAGGGACATATAGACGCAATACAAATTGAAAACATGTTTGGGTTAATTGATAATATTGAGATATCTGCATATATTAATTCGTTTGATAATTATGAAAACCAAATTATTTTGGGTTCTTTTAAATTAATTTTAGATAAAATAAAAAAGCTAAAAAATCAAATCTCTTTTAATATAAACATTGATAGTAAAAATAATCATAATTATCAGTTAGCTGATTTTAAAGATTTAAAAAAAATACCCTTTATCAAGCTATTTAAAGATTCTCTATCTTTAGAGAAGCGGATAGAAAAATTATATTATAAGTATCAGAGTTTATTTAGATTTACTACACCAAATATTGAAAAACCCAAACTTCATTATAGAAAAGCATATGAATTGATTAGAAGAATTAGGAACTATAATTTTGATTTATCAGGAGAGTTTAAGCTATTAAATATATCAAAATTGAGTAAGTTGTATGAAGTCTATAATCTTTATATAATTATTGATGCAATTAAATCTAAACTAAGAATGGATTTATTTAAGTATGAGTCATATAGTAATAGGGGTGATGAAATAATTGAAAATTTATATTTTTACAATAATTCATATAAAATTTCTATTTTATATGAGCATAAATATAGTAGTTCTCCTAACAATTTAACAAACTTACTTAGAATTGATAAAGGATACTATAATCCTGATTTTGTAGTTGAAATTGAAAATAAAGCAGACTCGTCGAAAAAATATTATATTTTTGATTCGAAATACTCAAAAATTAATACAATTAAAGCTAATTATTTATTTGATACAATCAAAAAATATATATTAAATACAGCATTGCAATATGAATCAAATAAAAAAATTAATTCGCTATATTTATTAACTCCAAGTGATTATGGTGAAAACATAGTAAATAGTTCTTTTTTTGATCCTAAAATTGCCATTCTTCCATCAAAGCCTCAAAAAGAAAATAAAGTCAAAGAGATTATCTGTGAAATAATTGAGAATAATTTAGAAGAAAATTATTACATATGAGGATAATAAATGGTAGAAGCACAAGGTATTTCGGATTATCAGAAAATTATTACGGGAACGCTCACCG
>CAYUFZ010000259.1:0-4293 GCA_964444025.1 uncultured Emticicia sp. | reverse complement strand
AACCACTCATTTCGTATTTTTCAGAAACAAGCGTAATTGCTAAATAAGTAGCCGCCAAACCACCAATGACTAAGAAAAATACCTGAATTACATCCGTAAATCCGATTACTTTCATTCCTCCAATGGTAATAATTATGGCAAAAACAGCCAAAAATATCATACAAGTATAGAAATCTAAACCAGAAATACCCGATACCGCCAATGCACCTAAATATAAAATAGATGTTAAGTTTACCATGATATACAATAAAAGCCAAAAAATAGCCATGATTAAGCTTACGGTTTTATTATAACGCTGGCTTAAAAATTGTGGCATGGTAGAGATTTTATTTTTGAGGTAAATTGGCATGAAAAATACCGCAACGATAATCAAAGTTGCTGCTGCCATCCATTCATACGTCGAAATTCCTAAACCCATCGAAAATCCATTTCCGGACATTCCAATCATTTGTTCGGCTGAGATATTGGAGGCGATAAGTGAGGCTCCAATTGCCCACCAAGTAAGAGAGCCTTCTGCCAAGAAAAAATCTTGGGTGGAGGCTTGTTTTGCTTTTTTACGATTATAAATCCAATAGCCGTATCCCGCCACAACGACGAAATAAAAGAGGAAAACCAGATAGTCTAAAGTTTGTAACTTTTGCATATTTGCTTAGGGTTAAAAAATAATTTTATGAATTTGTCCGTTAAATATTTAAAATGTACTGTCTGTGAATCTCAAAACCATTGAAAACTAATTGAATCGCTTCGATTTTCCAAACAAGATATTTACAGAGTGGCAAATTAAGGTAGAAAATTTGCTTTTTCAAAGAAAAATCATTGCTTTTCGATGAAAGTTTTCAGACTCTGTTTGTATCCGTCGGTTCAGAATCAATTGTTTTTTTTGAAATACTCAACACTGTTCATTAAATTTACCAAAAAATATTACTGTTTTGAATAGAAATACCATCAGGCTTCTGATTTTACTGGGTACGATTTCTATTTCAGGAATTATTGCTGTTCAGGCTTACTGGGTAAAACGTGCTTTCGACTTAAAAGAACAACAATTCAGGCAGACTGTCATGGTGTCATTGCGTAATGTTGCCGACAGAATTTCTGATTTGTATCATTTTTCACAAATACAAAATCCGGTGAGTCAGCTCTCTTCGGATTATTATGTGGTCAATTTACGTGTTCCGCTGAATGCTGATATTCTGGAGCATTACCTGAAAGAAGAATTCAAAAAGCAAAACTTGACTGTTGCTTTTGAATATGGAATCTATGATTGCGATACCGAAAAGATTGTTTACGGCTCTTACATTGATGCAAACTTTGAAGATTCCAAAAACGCAGGAAAGCCTTTGCCCAAAACTGATAAATATCTGAATTATTTTGGGGTTCGCTTTCCTACCAAAACAAGTTTTCTTGCTTCTAAATTAGATATTTGGGTTATTTCATCGTTGATTACACTCATCGTGACTTTGTTTTTTGGCTATGCTATGTTTGTTATTTTGAAACAAAAACGATTGAGCGAAATTCAGCGAGATTTTATCAATAATATGACTCATGAATTTCAAACACCGATTTCTACGATTCGAATCGCCACGGATGTCTTGAGCCAATCCAAAATTTTAGACCAACCCGAACGGCTGAAAAAGTATATCCAAATTATTCGTCAAGAAAACAATCGCCTCAAAGTACAAGTCGAAATGGTCTTGAATACTGCTCGTTTGGAACGTGGAAAAATGGAGCTTGATATTCGTCTTCAAGAGATTCATGCCTTGATTCATGAGGTGGCAGAAGGGATGGAAGCTGATTTGGAAAAGCCTTTGGTTTTTGAATTGAAAGCAAATAAATCAAGTATTTTTGCCGATAGGGTTCAGTTGATGAGTTTGATTCGAAATTTACTGGAAAATGCCATAAAATATTCGCCCAAACCTGCTCATGTTACGCTTAAAACTGAAAATATAGACAATCATTTGGTCTTTTCTGTCATCGATAAGGGCATCGGGATTCCTAAAGAAAGTATCAAGGATATTTTCAAAAAATTTTATCGTGTTTCGACCGGAAATGTACATAATGTGAAAGGGTTTGGGCTGGGATTGAGTTATGTCAATCAAATTGTGAAGGCCCATAAATGGCAAATTAGTGTGGAAAGTGAGCCTGGAATAGGGACGACCTTTGAAGTTTGGATGAAAATAGAAAAGTAATTTCGGTACATGAGGCAATATTTTCTCTATTTCATTGTTATTTCAACAATTTCTCATCATTTATTATTTTTTTAAATTCCCATGTCTAAGATACTTTATGTTGAAGATGACCCCAATTTGGGTTTTGTGACCAAAGATAATCTGGAGTTAGAAGGGTTTGAAATTGCTCATTTTCAAGATGGAAAAGAGGCATGGAAAAGTTTCTCCAAAGAAAAGTACGATTTGTGCTTGCTTGATGTCATGCTACCTGAATTGGACGGATTTACGCTTGCTGAAAAAATAAGAAAACAAAATCAGCAAATTCCTATCATTTTTCTGACAGCCCGAACCATGCAAGAAGACCGAATCACTGGTTTGAAAATTGGTGGCGACGATTATATTTCTAAACCGTTCAGTATTGAAGAACTGATTTTGAGAATAAGAATATTCTTGAAAAGGAAAGAAATCTTATCCAATGCCTCGACTGCTGGGCAAATGCTTAAAATTGGCTTTTTTGAGTTTAATCCAAACGAGCAAAGCTTGGTTTCTCCTTCAAAAGCAGAGCAATTGACCCATAGAGAAGCAGAATTGCTGAAGTTTCTGTGTGAAAGAAAAAATCAGGTGATTAAGCGGGAGGAAATTTTAATTGCCATTTGGGGCAGAGATGATTATTTTTTGGGTAGAAGCTTAGATGTTTTTATCACCAGACTCAGAAAAATGCTGGCAGAGGACGCTTCCCTGAAAATAGAAAATATTCACGGAGTGGGATTTCGATTTACGTGCTAATTAAATTTACAATGGAAGAATAGTCGTGCTTTTTACTTCCGACATGACAAAAAAACTATGAATCAATGAAACACCAGCCAAAACAGAAAGTTTTTGTTGGTGAAATTGGTGATAACTTTCCATATCTGGAACGATAATTTTCAGCATATAATCAAAACTTCCAGAAACAAAATTACATTCAACCACTTCGGGTAAATTCAGAATTGCCTCATTGAATCCTGTGGAAGTATCGTGGGTCTGTTTGATGAGTGTTACTTGGCAATAAACAGTTAGGTGTTTGCCAAGTTTTTTTTTATTCAAAATCGTCACATATTTTTCAATAATACCCTCATTTTCCATTCTTTTTACTCGGTCATGAACCGGAGTAAGGGAAAGATTGATTTGGGAGGCAATCTCTTTTAAGGTAAGATGGGCATTTTCTTGCAATAATTGCAGTATTTTTCTGTCGGTTTCGTCGAGGTTCATGCTTCTGTCAATAGGCTAAATGTTTTGCGTATAAAATTCACCGAATATTTTTCTTTAAAAATAATAAAATCAAATCATTAACAGAAATAATTTATGGAAATATTATAAATTTTATGAATATATTCTTATTTTAATACTTATTGCAATAATATTTTCTAAATATACTACTTTTGTCATGCAATTACACATCATCATTATTATATAAAAATATCATAGCTAAGAAAAACTTAGCTATGATTATCATCAACAAAACTAATAAAACTATGATTATTGGTGTTCCGAAAGAAATCAAAAACAACGAAAACCGTGTGGCATTGACCCCTGCTGGTGTAGCTGAGTTGAAAAAAAATGGTCATTCGGTATATGTACAAGCCGGAGCGGGAATCAATAGTGGGTTCGTAGATGCCGCTTATGAGCATGCCGGTGCCAAGATTCTTCCTTCGATAGAGGCAGTATATGCGATAGCAGAAATGATTATGAAGGTGAAAGAACCCATCGCCGAAGAATATAGCCTCATCAAGCAAAATCAACTTCTATTTACATATTTTCATTTTGCTTCTTCAGAGCCATTGACAAAAGCGATGATTGCCCAAGGAGCTGTTTGTTTGGCCTACGAAACCGTCGAAAAAGCAGATAGAAGTTTGCCTTTATTAATTCCGATGTCGGAAGTTGCTGGAAGAATGGCCGTGCAAGAAGGAGCAAAATACTTGGAAAAGCCATCAGGAGGCAAGGGGATATTGTTGGGAGGTGTTCCGGGAGTACCTCCGGCGAAGGTAGTTGTCTTGGGAGGAGGAATTGTAGGAACACAAGCGGCAAAAATGGCTGCTGGCTTGGGAGCTAAAGTAACCATACTGGATGTTAGTTTGGCAAGATTACG
>CAYUFZ010000258.1:0-4341 GCA_964444025.1 uncultured Emticicia sp. | reverse complement strand
GTCCAAGATGCCCCAGAAAAATAACATAAAAACCTCAAAAATACAGCCAATCCAATGAAAGCAATAAAGACATTTTTCAATTTTTGTAGAGGGATAAACAAAACAACAAAAGGGAAAAATAAATAAAATTGCTCTTCAACCGCCAATGACCATAAATGATCACTAGAACCAAGCCACATTTGCTTCACTGCTACATAAATATTGGTTGAGTAGGTCAAATACCAAATTAATTTTTCCCGAATGGGTGGTTCATTCAGCACATATAAAACAAAAATAGTCAGGTAATAGACAGGAAAAATCCGAATCGTTCGGCGGATATAAAATTGTTTCAGAGAAAAACCATGTCCTCTATCAAATGCTTCGTCCTTTTCCTTTGCCTGAAGCAAAATTCTTGTAATTAAAAAGCCACTCAGCACAAAAAACATACATACCCCCAAATAAGAAATCGGAAAGTCTAAAGCATCGCCAGTCCAATGGTCGATTAATACCAAGGTAACAGCCACAAACCGCAGACCGTCCAATTGTTTGATATATTTATTTTGATTCATTGTTGATTTACCAATTTTTTTGAACTTCTTTCAAGGTTTGTCCTTGAAAATTCATAGACTGTTTTGACCAAATGACCGAAGATTTACCTTTTTGTCTGATTAATTTCCCGATACGATACACCCCTTTTGGTACTTGGTACTTGGGGACTTCCGCTACAAAAATATTTACTTTGAGTTGCTTATTCAGCAGAAAATCAACACTAAAATAAGCTTTTCTGCCCCATGGAAACAATCTTGTAGGCAAGACAAACATTTTTTCATGATTTTTTAAAAGTAAATAAAGCCCATCTTCGGGTTTTCGAAAATCAAAAACCTTCCCCTCTGCCGCCATTTCAAATACATATTTGTCGGCAAGTTCAGAAACCTTCATTACATTCGCTGAATCAGAAACAAGCATCGCCTCGTTGGAAATATTTCTTAAAAAATTAATCATCAATCCACTTTTTTGGACACCAGAAGCCTGAAAAATACTAAAATCATCTGTCAATCTTTCTTGATGCAACAAACGAATAGCTGCAAAATTTTGGAAATATACCAACACCCAAGCCATCATTGCCACAAATAAAGCACCATTTCCCCATCGTTTAAGCCCCCTCTCGGAAAGATCCCCCATTAAGACAAAATATATCGAAATAACTATCAAAACAGAATAAATTTTATATTTGCTCGACATCAGCGTTTCAATACCATAAGCCATTCGTCCGACACTGATACCAGCGGCCGTCAGCCCAAAGAAAAGCAACGAAATTAATAAAAATAAATCTATATTTTTCTGTTGAATATCGTAAGAGTAGAATAAGACCTTTCCTGCGAACAAACCTACCAAAATGAGGATTAGCAAACCAAAAGCCATTGCCAAATCGATTCGGAGAAAAGCATCTAAGAAAGTAAAATCAAACATTGCTCCTAAAGTGGCAAGCAAACCTCTTGAAAAGGAAGATACATTAAAATGAGTATGTAAACTTTTATCTGGAATTTGCTGAAACCCTAAAAAAAACAAGACATAAATAAGCAAAAAGACCACCAAAGCTATCCAAAAATGCTCTTTTCTTCTTTGAAATAACAACACCGCAAGCAATAATATCGGAACCAAAAGCCCATTGCTACTTGTAAAAACCGCCATCGATGCTACCACAACCCCTAAAAATAAAAAATATCGATGGGGATAAAATATTATCCAATAAAAAGACAATAATGCGAGAGCTATCACCCCAAAATTCTGAACAGATGCCATTCCCCAATATACATTTTCATACAAAGCACTTGTCAGAAGTAACCAAGAAGTCGGAACAAAATAATAGAAATTCAGTGATTTTTTTTGAAAAACCTTATAATAAATAAGAAGAATGAGCAATAATAGTGCATTTCCAACCACCATTAAATACTTCCAATTGAGTGAATTGGTCAGTTGAAAAATCAATAAAGCAACAATCCTTGTTAAAAAAATCCGATGTTCATTGTGTTGAGCGAATAAAATTCTAATTTTTTCGAATATATCATTCGATTTGATGAATTGTTGAATCGAATTGCGAATAGCAAAATCATCCCAATGAGGGATATTCAGAGCATATTTATCAAAAATGAAGATGAAAACAATAATAGGCAAAACAAAAAGTAGCCAAATACATATTTTTCTCCATAGTCCTAAGCGAAAAAATTCCTGCATCATTATAATTTAATAATAGTAAACTCTACCCTTCTATTTTTCTTACGAGTTTCTTCGGTAGCATTGCTTGCAATCGGCTTGGATTGTCCCCAGCCTTTGGTCTGAATACGTTCAGGAGCTATTTTTCCGACATTCATTAAATAATTTTTCACCTCATTGGCACGATTTTGAGATAATTTCAGATTGAGTAAAAATTCATCGACATCACTAATCCCTGTATGCCCTTCGATTAGAACCTCCATCGTCGGGTATTCATTCATTAGCTCAATCATTCTATTTAATTCAGGGTAAGAAGACGGTAAAATATCGAATTTACTTTGTTCAAAAAACAAATTATTCAAGGGGATAGATTGTCCTTGCTGAACAGGCACCAAAGTAATAGCCTTTCGAATCTCACGATAGCGAGCATCTTTACTCAAGTCCAAATTATCGCTGACACTCACAAAACCCTTTTTGGAAGCATGGATACTATACATTCTTTTTAGAGGAACTATCATTTTGAATTCCCCTGTTTCGGGGTCAAAATCTGCATTGATACGTTCGGTATTAGCCGTAGAATCATTTAAAAATTCCAAATGAACCTCAGCTGCTAGCGTTCGTTTGTCGATGGAATTAATCACCGTACCCGAAATCAAGGCAACGGGTTCGGGTTTAATAGCAGGGAATAATTTTACCCTAAAAATATCCTCCTCCCCTATTGCATTTTCGTTGGAGCTTAGATAGGCATATTCGCCAGAGGCAGGAATCGTAAAATACCCATCCCATTTAGGCGTATTGATTAAATTACCGAGATTTTCGGGTTCACTCCATTTGGTCCAAGTACTATCCAATCTTCTTGATAAAAAAATATCAGCCTTTCCATAGCCCGGAAAACCTTCGGTTGAAAAGTACAAGGTTTTATTATCCGCTGCAATAAAAGGAGAACCCTCATCTTCCGCTGTATTGATATCGACTCCCATGTTCAATGGTTTTGACCAAATACCATCTGGCTGTGCAAACGAAACATATAAATCCCTTTCGCCTTTTGTATCTTTACGTTTACAAGAAATAATCAGCACATTTCCATTGGGATTGACAGTATATTCGACCCAGCGATAACTATTATAATAATCATTTATTTTAATTTCTTCTGGAAAATTCCATCCAATGCGGGTACGTTTAGATTTGGATAGCCCTTTCGACATCGAGCCATCTGGAGCATAAACATTCACCAAAAATAAGGTATTTCCATCAGCCGCAATGGTCGATACGGCATTATTTTGAGGAGTATTGATAGGATTTTTCAGATTTTCGGCAGTTCCCCAAATGCCATTCGCCTGCAATTTTGAGGCCCAAACATCTTGGTCGGCTTTTTTGGATAAATTATCTGGATGTCCATCTCGTGTGAAGTACAATGTTTTTCCGTCGGCGGCAATCAATGGCCCTAATTCACCAAATTTCGAGTTTACACCCTTCCCCAGATTTTCCTTTACAATCTCTTTAGGCATATTATCCGACACATTAATCCTTGGCTCATACGCAAATGGCTCTTCAGCCATGCCAACCGCATCAATTTGATTCAAACCTGGAATTTTTTCGGGCAACAATATCAACTTTAAAGCAGTAACCTTGAATTCAGTTTTGGGAATATCCACATTCCATAATCTTCCAGCAACTTTTGGATTTTCTTCTAAATTTTGGTAAAGAACAGATTCTTTTCCCCGCTCATCATAGCCATAGATACGAACTACCGCACCGGGATTTAGATTTTCGGCAATACAGATACGGCTAATATATTGAGGGTTTTCGAAGCCCACTTTTATATATTCTTCAGCATAAGAATCTACACCTGCCGGCGACCAAGCACAGACACTTTCACGCCACTGAGGCAATACGTTGGGTTTTCCCAATGCCTGATTGGCACGATAGACTCGCTCTTCTTGACCATTTTTTGAAGATTCCGTTCGTTCAGATGAAAATCCCAAAATTTTATTTGCCCATTGAATTTGAGCCTTGGCAGAGAAAAAGTTTAAAGAAAAAAAACATATAAAAACAGAAGACCTCTTCAAAATCAAAATATTCATAGTTGATTCATAGTTGGGACGACTTCAAAAAAGACCATCCAGTATAAAAGACAAGCTTTTGGGC
>CAYUFZ010000257.1:0-4373 GCA_964444025.1 uncultured Emticicia sp. | reverse complement strand
TATGTAAAATTTTCAATAATCCTCAAGATAGCTTCAAGAGTGTTCATATAGCAGGAACCAATGGTAAAGGAAGTTCATCACATCTGATTGCCTCTATTTTACAATGTGCAGGTTATAGAGTTGGTTTATATACCTCTCCTCATTTAAAAGAATTTACCGAAAGATTCAGAATAAATGGTATATCAGTTGAAAAAGCGAAAATAATTTCATTTGTAGAGCAGAATAAAAATCTTATAGAAGAGCTAAAACCTTCTTTTTTTGAATTAAGCGTTGCGTTTGCCTTTTGTTACTTTTCAGAACAAAAAGTAGATATTGCAGTGATAGAGGTAGGTTTAGGAGGTAGGCTGGATTCAACAAATATTATTCAGCCTCTTGTTTCGTTGATTACGAATATAGGTTTTGACCACATGGATATTTTGGGAGATACACTCCCTAAAATTGCCTCCGAAAAAGCTGGAATAATAAAAAAAAATATTCCAGTTGTCATTTCTGAATATCATTTGGAAACAGAACCAATTTTTAGTTCTTGTGCTCAACTTATGGATAGCCCAATATATTTTGCTGATACTATTTATAAAGTTGAAGAATCTAAAAATGCTAAGCTATTAATTTATAGATTTGAAAAAAATCTTGGACCAAAATATCTTTTTGAAACTGATTGTGGACTGAAAGGTATTTATCAACAAAAAAACATCAAGGGGGTACTAGTTGTCATCGATTTGCTTCAGAAACAAGGATTTGAAATAACTACTCAGAATATTAAAGAAGGATTAACAAATGTTTCTGAAACAACCGGTTTAAAGGGTAGATGGCAGAAATTAAATGAAAAACCATTAATAATTTGTGATACTGGACATAATGAACATGGCATTAAAATTTTGGTTAGTGAAATTAATAAAATAAAAGCGAATAAGAAAATTTTTATTTTAGGGTTTGTCAAAGATAAAGATGTCAAGGAAATTCTAAGTTTATTTCCGAAAGACGGTATTTATATTTTTTGTGAGGCTTCAAATCCACGATTTATGCGTTCTGAGAATTTGCTAGAATTGGCTGGTTCGATGGGTTATCAAGGATATTCAATTCTCAGCGTGAATGAAGCTTTGAAAGAAGCAATGAAAATATCTGATGAAAATGACTTTATATTTGTAGGAGGAAGCACCTATATTGTTTCTGAGTTGGAAAATCTTTAAAATATCAAATAAAAATAAAATGTCAAGAAAAAAATTACCAAGATTTGAGCACAATTCATTAGCTATTAATGTGGTTGAAAGAGGGAAAGAACTTTATACTAGCATTAAGGGAAATTGGCGTTCAAAATATTTTAATAATCAAAACCCAATAGTGCTAGAGTTAGCTTGTGGGAAAGGAGAATATACAGTAGGATTGGCAAGTCTTTTCCCTGAAAAAAACTTTATCGGAATCGATATTAAAGGTGATAGAATAGCCAGAGGTAGCAAAAAATCTATGGAATTAAATTTGCACAATGTTGCATTTTTAAGAACGTCGATGGCATATTTAGAAGAGTTTTTTGAAGAAGGGGAGGTAGATGAAATTTGGTTAATTCATCCTGATCCTCAGCCAAGAGATAAAGAAGAACGAAAGCGTTTAACAAATCCTCGATACTTAAGTTTATATAAATCTATTTTAAAAAAAGGTGGTTTATTTTATTTTAAAACAGACAATGATGGATTATTTGATTATTCGTATGAAACAATTGCTAATTCTGGATTTAAAATACTAAGATTTACAAAAGATTTATATGAATCAAATTTATTCTCAGAACATCATGGTATAGTGACGCATTATGAAAAACTATTTGTTGCAAAAGGTTGTAAAATTAACTACTTAGCATCTATTTTGGAATAAAATTAGGGACTAAAATGTCCCTAATTTTATAATTGAAATTATTTACTTATCAATTGTGCAAAATATTTTACAGTTCTTACCAATTGACTTACGTAACTCATTTCATTGTCATACCAGCTAACAGTTTTGACTAATTGAGTATCACCAACAGTAATAACTTTTGTTTGAGTTGCATCAAATAAGCTACCGAAAGTAGTACCAATGATATCTGAACTTACAATTTCATCTTCATTATAGCCAAAACTTTCAGTACTAGCGGTTTTCATCGCATTATTTACTTCTTCAACAGTTACTTTTTTATCTAAAACAGAAGTTAATTCTGTCAAGCTTCCTGTAATAGTAGGAACCCTCTGTGCACCACCATCTAATTTTCCCTTTAAGTCAGGAAGAACAAGACCAATTGCTTTAGCAGCACCAGTACTATTTGGAATTATATTTGCAGCAGCAGCTCTTGCTCTTCTAAAATCTCCTTTCGCATGCGGTGCATCTAATGTATTTTGGTCATTAGTATAAGCGTGTACGGTTAACATACTTCCAGCTATAATTCCAAAATTATCATTCAATGCTTTTGCCATAGGAGCTAAGCAGTTTGTTGTACAACTAGCACAACTAATGATTGTTTCTGTTCCATCTAAAATATTATGATTTACATTATAAACAATCGTTTTTAAGTCACCAGTTGCAGGTGCACTGATAATTACACGTTTTGCACCTGCTGTAAGGTGTGCAGCGGCTTTATCTTTGTCTGTGAAAAAACCTGTACATTCTAGTACAACATCTACATCATGAGAAGCCCATGGAATATCCGCTGGGTTTCTTTGTGCGTAAATTCTAATTTCTTCACCATTCACAATTATACTGTTTTCGGTTGATTTTACATCTGCATTGAATCTTCCTTGAGCAGAATCATACTTTAAAAGATGTGCTAGGGTAGAAGGACTAGTTAGGTCATTGATTGCTACTACTTCAATACCTTCCATGTTGTAAATTTGACGATAAGCTAGTTTGCCAATACGTCCAAAGCCATTAATAGCTACTTTAACATTTGCCATTTTAGAAATTTGGTTTAAGTAAAACGTCTGCAAGTTAATAAATAATTGAAAGATATAAAAGGATGATTTAATAAATATATAATAGTTTAATAGATAAATTCATTAGTATTTTATTAGTAAATCATTTAGCAATATTAGTATTTATACAATATTAAAAGATACGATTAGATAATTTTACTATTAAATTTAGTATATTATTTAGTAAATTAGTAAAATGCTAATATATAATACTAAAAATATTAGTTAGTTATATTTGTAATTATTTGATTTATAGGTGTTTATACTGTTTAAGTTAATTACTAAATTTAATGTGAGTTCTGTGCTTTATATTACTAAAGAATTGTCCTTATAGTGCCATATTTTGTTATTAAAGCTTTATTGATTATATTTGAATATATCTTTAATGGTAATCAATAGATAAGCTATTAAACGATGCTATTGCTCGATAAATCTATCTGAGAGGTAAAAATAGGGGGAGGGGAGGTATAAATAATGTAAAATAAAAGCAAGAAGCAAGCTGGTAAAAAAATACTCTAAAAAATTCTATTTTAAGAAATATAAACTTAAAATAAACTTAAAATAATTTCATAAAATACTAATAATCAATTACTTATAATATATATATTAACTTTTAAAATCAATTAAAATAAAACATGACGAATCAATCTAAAATTGAAGAGATTTGGCAAAACAGAGATCTTTTACAAGATCCAGAAAATCAAAATTTAATCCGAGAAATCATTGATTTGGTTGATAAAGGCGTATTAAGAGTCGCCGAAAAAATATCAGACAGCGATTGGAAAACGAATGATTGGGTGAAAAAAGCAATTATTTTGTACTTTCCTATGCAACAAATGACTGTCCAGGAGGTTGGAATTTTCGAATTTCACGATAAAATGAAATTGAAATCTGGTTATGATACACTTGGTGTTCGTGTCGTTCCACCAGCAGTTGCAAGATATGGTGCCTATTTAGCCAAAGGTGTAATACTGATGCCTTCTTATGTCAATATAGGAGCTTATGTAGATAGTGGTACAATGGTTGATACATGGGCTACCGTAGGAAGTTGTGCTCAGATTGGCAAAGATGTTCACTTAAGTGGAGGCGTAGGTATTGGTGGCGTTTTAGAGCCGCCTCAAGCATCTCCAGTAATTATTGAAGATGGTGCATTTATTGGTTCTAGATGTATTGTTGTAGAGGGTGCCAGAATTGGAAAAAGGGCGGTTTTAGGTGCTGGTGTTACCATTACGGGAAGTTCAAAAATAATTGATGTAAATACAGGGGAAGAATATGTTGGTTATGTGCCTGATAACTCTGTTGTCATCCCAGGTATGTTGCCTAAGAAATATCCTTCAGGAGAATATGGCGTTCCTTGTGCATTAATTATTGGACAAAGAAAAGAAAGTACAGACCTTAAAACATCTCTAAATGAGGCTCTAAGAGAAAACAACGTAT
>CAYUFZ010000256.1:0-4375 GCA_964444025.1 uncultured Emticicia sp. | reverse complement strand
TAACAAAAGTATTATTGCTATGCATATATAATCGTTTATATATTATTTATGCAATACAAAATTATAATACTGATTTCATAACGAGTGTTGGTAAATAACCACATTATTTTTTGAACAGCCCATAAATAATAAATATAGAGTTAATATAAAAGTATAATTATTTTTTGACATATTAAAAGTATTTAAAGTATTAAATTAATTGTTTTTTGTTGATTTTTTTTGTAAACTTGTACAATATTATATGAGAAATTTTGATTTATGAAATTTATTAAAGAAATCCCGAATAATTATTGTAAAGCGAGTATTTTTGCATGGAATGAAAAATTTATTTTGAAATTTGAAGCGGGGATGTATGAGCAAACTTATAAAGTAAGCGAATATGACTTGAGTGGTTTGGAAGAATTAGAATCATTATTGGATGAGAATTTTTATAAAAAAGTATTAGAGAGATTCAAAGTAATGTCTTTAGATTTTAGAGAAGTATTGAAAGATATATGAATTAATTTTGAGCAGGACAATTATTTGTCCTGCTCCTTTTGCTTATTTAGTAATAAAAAGCCATTTATTATAAAGTTTGGTTTGTATTTCGCTTGGGTTATCTATTTTTTCGATTTTATATTGAGGAAAAGGCATCCCTTTAATCTCCATGCTGAAATTCATAATCTTACCAAATCTTTTTACTTTCCAATTGATTTTTTCACCAATCTTGTAATTATTTATCTTCCATTCTCCAATCGATTTACCATCTATTTCGATTATCTCATCGTTGACATTTAATCGTGCGTTATATGCTGAACTATTTTTTATAATTGAGCTTATTTTATTGCCAGTCCCAATACTAATACCTACATAAGGAATTTCGTTCGTATTTTGTTTTGTAATTTTTAAGCCGACAATGTTGTAAAATGTTTGGTAGTCAATGGGTTCTTTGCCCCAAACATAATTATCGAAGAAAGCCTTCAAGGATTTTCCGATGATTTTTTCGCATGCAAACTGAAATTCTTCATCTTTATAGCCTCTGTTTTGTTTGACATAAATTTCAGTCCAAAGATATCTAAAAACATCATCAAGGGATTTTGCTCCGTTTGTTTCTCCAATGATATAAAGATTCAATAATGCACCCAAAACACCACCTTTGTCATAATATGATATATTACTGTTGATAGAATTTTCGTTCGGTCTGTAATATTTAATCCAAGCATCAAAACCTGCTTCAGTTACAGATTGATTTTTGATACCAGGTTTACTTTCGATGCTATTCAATGCGATTTGTTCTCGCAAGATATATTCTTCAGGAGAGATGATATTAGCTCTTAGCAAAATATTATCTTCATAAAAAGAAGTAATTCCCTCCGAAACCCAAAGCATATTTGTATAGTTTTCGGTTTCATAATCAAATGGTCCTAGTGCGTATGGTCGAATTCTTTTTACGTTCCATAAATGAAAATATTCATGAGCGAATAGTCCCATAGAATTTTTAAAATCTGCAATACTTGAAAAAGCGTCTGGATTTGTTTGACAGGTAGTTGAATTGAGATGTTCAAGTCCCCCTCCAATTCCTGGTAATTGGTGTATCAAAAATGTATAGTCTTTACATGGATTGGTGCCGATTACTTTAGAGGCTTCCTCTGTTATGCGTTTGAAATAACTGAGGAGCAGAGAATCGTTTATTTTCGATTCATCGTAAGTAAAAATTGAGAGGTGATGTTTTACACCAAATGAATAAAAATCAAATGTTTTTTGATTACCTACTTCAATTGGGCTATCAATTAAAATATCTAAATTTGGAGCTATGAAAGTAAAATTATCTAAAGTTTTTTCGAGAGCTGTCGAAACTTTATTCCAAAGCGTGTAGGGTTTAATAATAATTTTACTTGGAACATTTTTTAATTCATTAAGATATAGAAAAGTTGGGGCACCATTGAAGTAGGCATGCGATTCATCAATGAAATTATTTCTAACACTAAGTTCATAGCAATAGACTTTATATTTAACTAAAATTTGTTTGTATTTGCCATAAACACGCCAAGTGTTTTTGTTAATTTTGTTTATAGTAATTTTTTGCCCCTCAGAGAATGCCTCAATTTCTTCAATATTTTTGGAATATTCTCTTATAAGGTAAGAACCGGGAGTCCAAGTCGCCATTTTTAAGTCAATAAATTCTTTGTTTGATAACTGAGATATTTGATGAATATTTTGAATTGACATCTCAACTTCGAGGTGGTGAGTCCATGGAGTAGGTGTAGATAGAAGATAAGTAATATTAGTCTCAGGAATTTTGTTTTCAGAACTTATATGTGTAACTTTTGCATATAATTGTTGAAAAATGAAGATAAAAATGAATAAATGTAATTTTTTCATGATTTGAATAGTTTGATAATGGATGATGAAAAAAGATGCAATTTTTTTTTGTCAATTTCGTTTTTTGCATGAATTTACTGCAAAATTTCCTCAATAAAAAAACATTCATATAGATTGTAAATATGATTGAATAAAATTCTTTTTCGCCAGAGCAGCGGAAGCTCAAGTCTGAAATCCAATGAAAAAATCTAAGCGTAATACCTACGCAGCCGGTCTGCTTATTAACTGCCTTTTGAACACAAATCAATCTTATGCTCAGAATACAAGTGCCTACACAGATCCAGAGCAATATTACAAGCGTGGCATCGAGCTTTTTGAAAAACGAGCATTTACTGCATCAAGAGAAGAACTACTTCATTTTATCAAGTTAACGAATCATAAAATAGAAGTTAACGAATTTACGATTCAAAATGCTGAGTATTATTCGGCATTGGCAGCTCTCTATTCTAATGTAAAAAATGCCAGTATTGAAATCGAAAGATTTGTGATTAAAAATAGCAATCACCCCAAAGCAAAACTAATTTTTTATGAACTAGGGAAAAATTTCTTCGATAAGGGGGAGTATAGCCAAGCCATTATTTATTTGGAGAAAGCATCTAAAAATATTGCATATAGTGAAAAAAACCTTGAAATTAGATATAAGCTAGGGGTTTCATATTATTTGACTGGTAAGCTTGAAAATGCCTTAGAACAATTTGATTATGTGAAGAAAAATGTTTCTGAGTTTACATCACATGCTTTTTATTATTCAGGAGTAATCAATTTTACGAATGAAAGATTCGATTCGGCATACCAAGATTTGAAACAAATAGAAAATGTTGTACCATATAAAAATGAAATACCCAATTGGATTTGTAATATTTTGTATAAGCAAAAACGTTATGATGAGCTAATTAGCTATGCCGAACAAGTATTGGAAAAACCCAATGGGAGAAAAATAGATGAAGTAAGTCTGCTTGCTGCAGAAGTTTGTTTTTTTCAAGATAAATTTGAAAAAGCAGCAAAATATTATGATAAGTATCGAAATTTTAAAAAAGGGAGTGTTAGTGAACAGATAACATTTAGGCATGGTTTCAGTTTGTTTAAAACAGAGAATTACCAAAAATCAGCAGATTATTTTAAAAAAATTGCCAATTTGAATACAGAGCTGGGTCAGCAAGCTGCCTATTATTTAGGTATTGCCTCACTCAAAAATAATGATAGAAATGCTGCACTAATTGCATTTGAAAGAGCCAAAGCTGGAATTTTTGATAAAAAAATAAAAGAAGAAGCACAATTCAATTTTGCAAAAGTTTCTATCGAAATGGGTAGTAATCAAAGTGGTATCAGTGAGCTACAAGATTATTTGAAGATGTATCCCAATGGCAAATATGAGGATGAAGTCAATGAAATTCTGAGTGAGGTTTTATTTGATGCCAATAATTATACCCAAGCAATTGTGTATATTGAGAGCCTAAAAAGGAAAACCACTAAAATTAATACAGCCTATCAAAAACTTTGTTTCAACCAAGGTGTTTTAGATTTTAATGCTGAAAGATATTCCAAATCAATGGAGTATTTTACGAAAAGTATTGATAAAAGCGTCGATACAGAATTGAAAAATCAAGCTCAATTTTGGAGAGCTGAAGCTGCTTTTGCTCTCAATTCAGAACAAACGGAATTTTTTTATAAAGAAGTTTTGGTAAATGCCAGTGAATTACTGAAACAAAAAAGTAGATATGCTTTAGGGTACTTGAATTATAATAAAAAAGAATACCGTCAAGCGATTATGTATTTTAAAGAGTTTTTAGGAGGAAAGAAAGAAAATGGATTGCAACAAAACTATGAAGATATTTTAATACGTTTGGGGGATTGCTATTTAGTGACCAAAAATTATAATGACGCATTGACTTATTACGACAAAGCCTCAAAGGAAAACCACACAGAGGTTGATTATGCAAACTATCAAAAAGCGTTGGTACTTTCTTTTTTAGGACGTACCCAAGAATCAAAACAAACTTTTGAGAAAGTAATC
>CAYUFZ010000255.1:0-4380 GCA_964444025.1 uncultured Emticicia sp. | reverse complement strand
ATGCTTCAACTTCTAAATTCACATTCGTGCTGATGGTACTTGGATTTGCTCCAATTTTCACTTGGGCTTGTAATTTGGAAACACAAAAAAGAATTAGTAAAATTTTTAAAATTTGGATGTTTTGATTCATTATTAATAAGCTTTTATAAGTTTACATGTTGCTTTGTACCAATATCAAGGCATGGCAAAGAAAACACAAAAGCCGTGCCGTTTTACCATCTATTATTCAAAAATGGTGACGAACGTTCAAAAATGGTGATGAAAGTCATTAAAAAAAAATACTTATCATTTTCGAGAGAGAATTTATCGATTTGGCTTGATTATTGTCAAAGATGCAAAATCATTTTCACAAAATGACTACACACTACTATTAACAATACTCACTTAATGAAAAAGTGGCTATTTTTTGCCACTTTTTACACAGATAATACTAATAAAGGAAATAAATATCTCATGGATGCGACATCAAAGTTGTTTTGATGTAACAGAATCAATAGCCATTTTATATCAGTCTGAAATAGTTCACATTAATTTGAAATCTTTTGAAAAGTCCCTTCTAAACTGACAATTGTGTACCTTCCTGCACAACCATTACATGGTCTTGTCATAAAATACAGTTTATCACCCACAGAAGGTCTGAATACCGCACTACCTGCCATATAGACATTGGAAGATTGTGAGCCAACATAAGAAAAACCATTGATTGCAGCAATCTCAACTGTCTTTATAATAGTGCCTGCCGAATTAGCATGTACAGCATACATCGTATGTACATTATTCCCATTATTATTATTCAAAACGTATCCCAACGTTAGACTTAAATTATAAGTTCCTGCCGCCGAAACGCTGTATTCAAAATTTGTAGCACTATAATTCCCATCACTACTATTCACTACTCCCAATTTGCATTTTGTAAGGGGGGCTCCATCGTCATAAAAGTACGAAGAACTCAAAGATGCAGAAGCTACCACTTCTGGAACAAAACCTGCTGATACTATCATTTTATTCCATTTGCTACCATCGTTTGTATAAAAACCGGGAGTTACATCAGCTACTGTTGCCGTATTATAAACAACCATTCCCGCAACATGAACTGTGAGGGGAGACGCATTATTGGTGGCTTTTAAAGCAACTCTTGGCAATAATAAACCTTTATTAGTTGCATTCATTTCTAATAAAGCATTAATATTGGGGGCATTTGTTCCAATTCCAACACTACCAGAGTCTTTCGTGATTACTGTTTTTAATCCATTAGATGCTTCAACTTCCAAATTCACATTCGTGCTGATGGTATTTGGGGTTGAGCCAATTTTCACTTGGGCATGTAGTTGTAAAACACAAAATAAAGCGAGTAAAATAGCAACTAATAGGGAGTTTTTTTTCATTTTTTGTTTCATTTTTTATTTTTTTCAATTGTTTGACTAGTTGAACTTTGTAGCAATTGTGCTAATGACCTTAAGTGTCCTGCCTGCATCACTATTGCTTGTTTCTGAGAAGTTAATTCATTTCTCAATTGTTCAATTATTGCTTGCTGTTCTTGAATTGCTTTTGTCAATACCGGAATTATCTGTTCGTACTTCACTCCCATCGGATTTTTATCTGTTTCATTTCCAGTCACAACAAGTGGAATCACTTTGTTTATTTCTTGGGCAATAAAGCCATATTCCTCAACACCATTCGTGGTTTTGTCAAAATCATTAAATTTGGTATATTTTTTCGGACTAAGCTTCATAACGGCATCAAGTCCAAACTCAAGTGGGATTATGTTTGATTTTAACCTTAAATCAGAAGATACATTCGGGCTATTGGTTAGATAAATATTTCGCCATCTTGCAAAACTCAAGCCCATGTCATAATCTCCATTTGCCCAAGGTCCTACATGATCACCAAAAATATACTGCCCCATTCCACCTAAATTAAATACTAGAGCATTATTAATTCCATTCCCAACGTAATCTGCCGCTATACTGCCATAATTAGCATTATTAAAATTATCAGCCAACATTAAATTATATTGAATGGTACCATTTTGAAGAGTCAATAATGTTTTATTTCCGTTTGAAATATTATTAAAAATATGAAGATTAGCATTTGGGGTTTTTGTACCAATACCTACTGCTCCTGATGTTTTCATGGTTACAACTTCTGCATTGGTATTATATCCGCGGAATCCTAAGGTACCATTATAGCCAACTATCTTCATCCATTGACCAGGTCCTCCCCCGATAGCTACCTGTGCCTCTGTTGTTGTTTGCCCACCTGAATTCACAAAATGAGCAATTAGTTCTGAATTAGCTGTACTTTTTCTCACGTCCAACTGCCAAATCGGATTAGTAGTCCCAATACCCACTTTACCTAAAGAATAAATATTTTCAGTATTAGACGTTGCTCCAGTATTCGTTGTCGTACTAAACCACGGTTCTATTCCCGACAATGCACTAGCAGCATCTTGCCAAGAACCCACTCCAGCAGCATTTGACACGAATAGCTTTCCTACTCCTTCTGTCCCATCTGTGATTTTCACTTTCCCTATCACATCTAATTTGGCAACAGGAGAAGCTGTCCCGATGCCAACCTTAGCCGAATCTTTGGTAACAATAAATTTGCTATTGGTTGAAGGTTCTATTTCTAAAAGAGCATTAGAATTAATCGAAGTAGGATTTGCTCCAATTTTCACTTGGGCTTGTAATTTAGAAACACAAAAAAGAATTAGTAAAATTTTTAAAATTTGGGCGTTTTGATTCATTGTTGTAATATTTTAGAAAGTTTACGTGTTACTTTGTACCAAAATTAAGGTACGGCAAAGAAAATACAAAAGACGTGCCGTTTTACCATTAGTATCTAAAAATTGGTGATGAACGTCCAAAAATGGTGACGAACGTAATTTCTCAAAAAACACTTATCATTTTTGAGAGAAAATTTATCGATTTGGCTTGATTTTTGATGATAACAAAAGACAATCATTTTTTAGAATTTCGTTTACAAAAACCCTCCTACTTTACGTACATTCCCTTATTAACTTCAAATTAAACTTAGCTCAGAATTTCTCTTTCCAATCAATAGTTCTCTTTTAGAATTTCATGGCATTGCCGATTTAAAAAAGAATTGTGTAAATTGCAACATGAATTATTTTAAGAATTTAGAAGAATTACTCAAAATCGAGCGTTCGGAAGATCACCTTCAATACCTCTCTCAAACAGAAAAAACAAGCATTTCCGAAAGAAGAGCCAATGGTCTTACTTGGTATCCTATTGCGATTCGAAGTACAGAGATGGTCAGGGGAGACTATGTCTGCGTAGAAGTAGAACGAACCACACACCACGACCTCTCCCATCAATTACGAGCGGGAATGCCTGCCATTTTCTTTGGAAATCATGACCCACAAAAAGATAGAGTGGAAGGAAATATTACGTTTTTACAAGGGAATAGGCTAAAAATCACATTAAAAACAGATGAATTGCCTGATTTTGCGAGAGATGGAAAACTTGGAATAGAATTATTATTTGACGACAATAGCTATTCGGAAATGTTTGCCGCATTGAAAATTGCATCAAAATCAATCGAAAGCTCCGAACACCCTACCTTACGCATTTTATCTGGGCTTGCTTCGCCCTCATTTAAAGACAAATCGATTGAAATCACCTCTTTTTTGAACCCATTTCAACAAAATGCTATTAAAAAAATTGTTCAAGCAAACGAACTTGCCATCGTTCATGGACCACCGGGTACAGGAAAAACAAGCACATTGATAGAAGCCTGTCAGATTCTTTTGAATGAAAAATCTACCAAAATATTGGTGGTTGCCCCAAGCAATACTGCGGTAGATTTGCTTACAGAAAAATTATCGGATAAGGGAATCGAAGTTATTCGGATAGGAAATCCATCAAAAATTACGGAAAAAGTTATCAAACGAAGCCTTGATTATCTGATTAGCGAACACCCACAAGCAAAAAACATTAAAAATCTCAAAAAGCAAGCAGGTGAGTACAAAAACATGGCTCATAAATATAAAAGAAATTTTGGGCAATCGGAACGAGAGCAACGCAAATTACTTTTTGATGAAGCCCACAAATTAATGAAAGAAGTCGGGTCTATTGAACAATATATCATCGATGATTTGCTAGAAAAAGCACAAATTATTACGGCAACACCTGTTGGGTCGAACCATTTTTACCTTAAAAACCTGAAATTTGATATTGCTATCATTGATGAAGCCGGACAAGCCCTTGAACCCGCTTGTTGGATTACGGCATTGAAAGCTCCTAAGTTAATTTTAGCAGGCGACCATTGCCAATTGCCTCCTACCATAAAATCCCGAGAAGCTGCCAAAAAAGGATTAGAAAAAACCATGCTTGAAAAATGCGTCGAATGGCACCCCGA
>CAYUFZ010000254.1:0-4435 GCA_964444025.1 uncultured Emticicia sp. | reverse complement strand
GATTGAATGTTTTTAAAGACGGAATCAGCCGCCATTGATTCTTTGCCTTTGAGGTCTTCTTTCAAGACTGCCAAATACTTTTCTCGGTCTTGCATTAAGGTATCTCCGAAGTGTGCCTGCGTTGGGTTGGCAATGGTAGATTCATTTGGCTGAAAACCAATAAAAGAAGAAATACCGACAATAAGAAACAATAAAGGAATAAGTTTTTTCATAGTAGAATTGATTTAGGGATGCAATTTATGATTGGCAATTTATGGAATTTTGTCAGAATGTCAAAAAAAAAGCCCTGAATTCAGGGCTTTTTTTTTACCAAATATTCTAAGCAAAATTAAAAAATGCTACCGAATTCTGTCTCAAAATTTATCTATATCTTACCTATGATGAATGGATAAATACTTGATTGATTGCTTTTTCTTTTGACAGATGAAGTGAATTAGCGACTGAATTCTATAACTTGGCACAAAGGTACATCAAAAAAAATGCGAAACAAATAATTTTAGCGAATCTTCGCAAAAAAATGTTTATTTGAAAAGTGCAATTTCGTAATTGATGGGGTTTTAGAATAAAATATGCTTTTTCCCTCTGCATGCAGAATAAATGTCTAAAAAAATGACTAATTGAAAGAAAAAAATAATTTTGAAATAAATCTAAAAACTGACTTTTGTCATAATTTAACGAAAAATCAGGGCTTAGATTTGTACTTGTAAAAACAACAAAAATTTTAGAAATGATTATTTTAGCTTTTTTCTTAATCCATTGGTATTTCTCAATATTGATGCAGACTTTTTTCCTTCATCGATATGCGTCTCACCAAATGTTCACCATGAGTCCTTTTTGGGAAAAGGTATTTTATGTACTGACTTTCATTGCCCAAGGTTCTTCGTTTTTAAGTCCGAAAGCCTACGGCATTATGCACCGATTGCACCATGCTCATGCAGATACCAATGAAGACCCTCATTCGCCAAGCTATTCGAATGGTATTTTTGATATGATGTGGAAAACTAGGGTAATTTATAATGACATCCTTCATGATCGTGAGAAAGTGGATGATAAATTTAAGAAAGGTGTTCCGAATTGGAAATTTATGGAATGGCTCGGCGACCGCTGGTTGGTCAGGCTTGCATGGGGTGTTTTTTATACTTTATTTTATATCAAATTTGCTACTGCTTGGTGGATGTTTTTATTGTTGCCGATTCATTTTTTGATGGGTCCAGTGCATGGAGTTATCATTAATTGGTTTGCTCACAAATATGGATATGTTAATTTTAAAGTGGATGATACCGCAAGAAATTTGTTGCCTTTTGATTTTTTAATGATGGGCGAATCTTACCATAACAATCATCATAAATATGGAGGAAGGGCAAATTTCGGATTCCGTTGGTTTGAATTGGATTTGACTTATCCTTTGATTAGAGTCTTAAATTCTCTTCATATTATTAAGCTCAAACTTAATAATGATTCAAAATATATGTAATTCAATATTGGTTTATGAAAGAGAGGATAGCCATGCTATCCTCTCTTTTTATTTAATTTATTCCTTTCTTTTGTTTACGTTCTTGAAGATAAAGTTCAAATTCGCTGGCAGAATAGGCATTTAATGTCATTTTCTTGACCAATCCCCCCTTTCGGGCAACAGCAACCCCAAAGTGCATATCAAAGTACCCTTGCATTTCGTGGGCATCAGGATTGATGCTTAACATCACATTTTTTTCTAAGGCGTATTCTATCCATCGCCAATCTAAATCCAATCGATAAGGGCTGGCATTAATTTCGATGACAACTTGGTTCTCTGCACAACAATCAATCACTGTAGGATAGTCAAAGGGATATCCTTGTCTGCTAAGGAGCAATCGCCCACTTGGATGCCCCAAAATGGTTGTGTAGGGGTTCTCAATGGCTTTGATTAGTCTTTCTGTTGCTTTGGTACTATTCATGCTCAAATTCGAGTGAATAGATGCCACAATAAAGTCGAAACTCGCCAATATTTCATCAGGATAATCCAACGAACCATCTCCCAAGATATCTGATTCAATTCCTTTAAAAATTCTAAAGGGTTTATCGATGGATAATTTCTTGTTTAATTGTTCGATTTCTTGGTGTTGCTGTTGTACTTTGGTGATTAACAGCCCATTGGCATAAGAGGCAGTCTGAGAGTGGTCTGCTATACCCAAGTACTCAAATCCCAAAGATTTGCAATAACTTGCCATTTCTTCTAAGCTGTGTTTGCCATCGGAATAGGTAGAGTGGTTATGCAAAATTCCTTTGAGGGAGTTCCAATTAATTAAATCTTCATTTTTGTTTTTTGTAATCCATTCAAAAGCATTGTTGTTTTCACGCATTTCTGGAATGATAAACGGGACACCAAACTTGGCATAGACTTTTTCTTCAAAATCAGGCTCATTTCCATTACATCCATGGGCAATGGTATATAAAGTTTTATTGTCGGAATTTCTTTGTTTGAGATGGTCGGGGTGAGCGGTATAAATGAATTGTTTTTTTGAAAAATCATCTAGGGAAACAAATTTAATCTCAATAGGAATCGAAAATTCGGCAAATTTTCCTCGCCAATTGAAAGGGGATGAGATTGTTTTGTCTTGAATAAACCCCGAATCTGAAAAAGTAGGTAATTCTTCTTGAAATGCTGCAATGAAAGTGAGACACTCGACAACCTCCGATTGTCTTCTGATCTGACCAGCATGGGCAACTTTGATGAAATGTTTCTTCAGTCGCTCAATTATTTTATCCGCCAAAACAAGGGCTTTGTCCATCCTCAATTTTCCTTGCTGAGCCTTTAGGAAAATCAAAGATTCTAAAATTCCAGCTTGGGTTTTTTCTCCGAATCCTTTGATTTTTGCAATAATGCCATTTTTACAAGCCATTTGCAAATCTTCTAAACTAGTATAATCAAAATCTTTCCATAAAATTTTGATTTTTTTTACTCCCAAACCTTTGATTCTAAACATGTCGAGTACCCCCTTTGGGGTCATTGCCAACAACTCTTCTAATTCTTTGAGCTTATTCGTATTGATTAGTTCAATGATTTTTCCAGCCATCATTTTACCAATGCCTTGTATTTGAACCAATTGACCAAAGTCCAAGCTTGCTAAATTTCCTGGGAATTTGTCCAAATTATAAGCAGCATTGTTGTAAGTTTTGATTCTTACCTCATCTTCTCCATGTAATTCCAATAATTTGGAAGTTAATTCAATCGTTTCTACGATTTCTTCGTTTGAAAGCATATTTTTTTCTAATTTTATGCAAATTAGTCCAAATTTAACAAAAAATAAAACTGAATATGGCGAAAAAGCTGATTTTCTGGATACTTTTTATTCCACAGGGATTGGTGGCTCAAAAAGTCAATTTGACGATTCGGGCGGAGAATTTAAAAGTTGCCGAAGGGAAGATGTTTGTAGCAGTCTTTGACGTAAAAGAGCAATCAATCAGGCAAGAAATAGTAGATTTTAATAATCGAAAGTTTGAATATGTGATAAAAAACTTAGAAAAAGGGAAGTATGCCATAAAAATATTTGCAGATATAAACCAAAACAAACGTTTAGATACAAATTTGATTGGCTATCCGAAAGAGCCATTTGGTCTTTCCAATCTTTCGGGTACTATATTAGCACCACCCAAGTTTAAGCAAATGCTATTTGACTTGACGAGTAATCAGACAATGACGGTTTATTTACATGAATAAAGAGGCTGAATAGAAATCAGCCCCTTTGTTCATGTAATGACAATTTTAGATACTTAAAGTAGCCAAAACAGCGTTCATATTGCGAACAGCATCAGCAGATTTAGCAAAGGCTGCTTGCTCTTCTTGGCTAAGGCGAAGATTGATGATTTTTTCCCAACCATTTTTCCCAATAACAACAGGCACTCCAAGACAAATGTCTTTTTGACCATATTCACCATTCAAATACACACAAGATGGAATCACTTTCTTTTCGTCACGGATGATGCTTTCAACCACCGAACAAGCCGCAATACCCGGAGCATACCACGCAGAAGTTCCCAAAAGTTTAGTCAAAGTAGCCCCTCCAACCATCGTGTCGGCAGATACCTGAGCCAATACTTCTTTGCTCAAAAATCTACTCATTGGCATACTATTAATGGTAGCCAAACGAGTCAAAGGAATCATTGTCGTATCGCCATGTCCACCGATAACTTGACCCTGAATATCGTTTTGAGCAAAGCCAGATGCTTGAGACAAGAAATAGCGGAAACGAGAAGAATCCAATGCACCACCCATACCGATGATTCTTTTTTTGTTGACACCCATTGACTGAGCCACCTGAAGAGCCAAGTAAGTCATTGTATCCATAGGATTAGAGACAATCAACAAAACAGCTTTAGGCGAGTGCGTAAGGATTTGAGTCACAACATTTTTGACGATTCCTGCATTGATACCGATTAATTCTTCACGAGTCATGCC
>CAYUFZ010000253.1:2560-4441 GCA_964444025.1 uncultured Emticicia sp. | reverse complement strand
CTGAAATCGTTGTAAAAACAGTTAAACTAAAAGAAAACAACTTGCCAAAAGAAGATATTTCTTTCCCTACGTTTAAGCATAAAGTACTTATAAATGAAGAATGGGACGACTCGAATTTTAAAGACATTTTGGAGCATAAATTTTTATTTGTGTTTTTCCAATTGGAATTTAGTCGCACATGAAGAATGAGTGTGTGATGGGTTGAAGGATTTTATAAAAACGAAGAGAAATAGAGCCATGCCATTTTTAGGAAGGCAAATTTGATTGATTCGGTCGAATGGAGTGGCAGGAATTGGTATTAATCCCAAAATATTTTCCCCGAAAATACCGACTAGAAAGTGGATAATTATTAAAATTACTCTAAATTGCCAATAATTATTCAACCTATACATTCATGAATCTTAATCTTCAACAGAAAATAATTGTCGTATCAGGCGGAGCCAAAGGCATTGGTGAAGGGATTGTCCGAACTTTAGCAAATGAAGGTGCTATTCCAGTTATTGTCGGACGAAATGCAGCCGATAATCTTCGCCTTTGCCAAGAGCTTGGGCTTGATTTTTGTGTGACTGCCGAACTCGGAAAGCCCGAGGAATGTCAGCGTGCTATTTCAGAAATCCTTCATCGATTTGGCAGGATTGATGGCTTGGTTAATAATGCCGGCATCAATGATGGAATTGGTTTAGCAAACGGCTCTTACGAGGCATTTATGGCATCTTTACACAATAATTTGGTGCATTATTACCTGATGGCTCATCATGCTTTGCCTGCTTTGAAAGCATCCAAAGGAAGTATTGTGAATATTACTTCCAAAACAGCCGAAACCGGACAAGGAGGGACTTCTGCTTATGCAGCTGCCAATGGCGGACGAAATGCTCTCACGCGTGAATGGGCGGTAGAGTTGTTGCCGGATGGCATTCGGGTAAATGCGGTGGTTGTAGCGGAATGTTATACCCCGCTTTACGACAAATGGCTTCAAACATTGCCTAATCCAGAGGAGGCTTTGGGAAAAATTGTTCAAAAAATCCCTTTAGAAAAACGAATGACTACCGCAGAGGAAATAGCCAATATGGTTGCTTTTTTGCTTTCGGACAAATCAAGTCATACGACTGGACAAATCATACATGTAGATGGGGGATATGTGCATTTGGATAGAGCATTACTTTAACCTAAACTTATTATTTAAACGATGAAAAATCATAAAAACCAATACCTAGTTCCATTTATTTTGGTCACAAGTTTATTTTTTCTTTGGGGAATCGCTAATAACCTAAATGGCATCTTGATTCCTCATTTGAGGAAAGCCTTGCAGTTGTCCAATACGCAGTCCACCTTTGTTGATACTGCCGTGTATTTGGCTTATTTTTTGTCGGCGATTCCAGCTGGTATGATTTTAAAGAAATTCGGCTATAAAAAAGGCATTATTTCTGGCTTATTGGTATTTGCCATCGGGGCATTTTTATTTGTTCCCGCTGCTAATTCCCGAATATTTGAAGTATTCTTGCTTGGCTTGTTTATCATTGGTTGTGGGCTAACGATTTTGGAAACGGCGGCAAACCCTTATGCAACCAAATTAGGCGAACCCGAAGGGGCAACAGCTCGATTGAATCTGGCACAGTCGTTCAATGGTTTGGCAGTATTTATAGCCCCATTGGTAGGAACTATTTTTATCCTTTCGGGGAAAGAATACAGCAAAGAAGAGTGGTCTTTGCTGACGGAAGCAGATAAGTTGGCTTATTTGACGCACGAAGCCGCTTCTGTAAAAATGCCTTACATGGTTTTGGGGGCTTTTTTATTGGTGGTCGCCCTTATTTTTTTAGTATTGAATTTTCCAGAATTTAGGGAAGAAGAAACCGCTGAAACGCAAGAGGGGAGCATTGGAGA
>CAYUFZ010000253.1:0-2550 GCA_964444025.1 uncultured Emticicia sp. | reverse complement strand
TTAAGAGCTGCTATCGTTGCTCAATTATTCTATGTAGGGGCTCAAGTATGTGTGACGAGTTTTTTTGTTCGTATGGCGATGTCGGGTGGTGGAGTAGATGAAAAAACAGCAGGGTATTATTTAGGAATCTATGGACTATTGTTTATGTCCGGCCGATTTATTGGCACTATCCTGATGCGATTCATTGCTCCGGCAAGATTATTGTCTTTGTATGCCTTGATTTGTATCTTACTGAGTGCTGTTGCCATTTATACCGACGGGGCAAACGTGGTATTGGCATTAGGAGGTTTAGGTTTTTTCATGTCTATTATGTTTCCAACTATCTTTTCTTTAGGCATCCAAGAGTTGAAAGAGCAAACAAAGCCAGCTTCCTCGCTGATTGTGATGTCTATTATTGGTGGGGCTGTTTTTCCAGTTATCATGGGGAAAATTATCGATAATTCGGGGGATAATATTCAAATTGGATATTTAGTGCCGATGCTTTGTTTTGTCGTAGTGCTTTATTTTGGAATGAAAGGACATAAAATTCAACAAAAAGCATGAAAAGATATTGTTTGACCTTGGATTTGGCAGAGGACGAGTCCTTGATAGCGGAATATGAAAAACATCATCTACAAATTTGGCCAGAGATTCAAAAAAGCATTTTAGAATCGGGCATTGTTTCTATGGAGATTTATCGGGTTTCCAATAGATTATTTATGATAATGGAAAGTTCCGACGAGTTTTCGTTCGATAAGAAAGCTCAAATGGATGCTGATAATCCGAAGGTACAAGAATGGGAAAATTTGATGTGGAAGTATCAAAAAGCTCTCCCTTTTGCAAAACCTGGAGAAAAATGGATTTTAATGAATAAAATATTTGATTTGACAGCGTCGTGAAATCTTCAAAAATGTTGTCAAAAAACAATAAAACTTTTAAAAAATCATGGAATTTCGCCAATTGATTCGCTTTTTTTCTTTTTTTCTGATTGTCTCGCAAGGCATAGCTCAAGCCAATGTTCAAAAGATGCGTTTATGGTATAACAAACCTGCAGATGCGAAAGCAATAGATGTTAAAAATGGTTGGCAGAATGATGTCGAGTGGCTAAAAGCTTTGCCTGTTGGCAATGGAAAAATCGGAGGGATGGTGTTTGGTGGAGTAGAGCGAGAAAGGATTCAGCTAAATGAAAAATCGCTTTGGTCGGGTAGCCCTGAAGATAATGATAACCCCGAAGCGGCGGCATCTTTGAATAAAATTCGGGAATTACTTTTTGCGGGCAAGTATAAGGAAGCCAACGAGCTGACTATTCAAACGCAAATTTGTAAAGGAAAGGGTTCGGGCTTTGGAAATGGCTCGAATGTTCCTTTTGGATGTTACCAGACCTTAGGCGATTTATATCTTGATTTTAATCGTTCTTCCCCATTTTCAAACTATCGTCGAGAATTAGATTTGGACGAAGCCATCGCAAGGGTAAGTTATGAGCAAGAAGGGATTCGTTTTGAACGAGAAGTATTTGTCAATTATCCCGACAATGTGATGGTTGTTCGGATTCGAGCCAATCAAGCAAAATCTATCCATTTTTCTGCTTTTTTAAACAGACCAGAAAGATTTTCAACCTTATCCGATAATCAATCCTTGCTGATGTACGGTGTTTTGGATAATGGAAAAGGAGGCGAAGGAATGAAATATGCCGCTCGGTTGCGGGTATTGAACAAAGGAGGAAGTGTGCGGTATGAAGATAATTCCGTTAGCGTAAACGGAGCCGATGAGGTGACTTTGTTATTCACGGCGGCTACCGATTATCAATTGTCTTATCCACTCTATAAATCTGCTATCGCTCCAGAAAGCAAGACCCTCCAGACTCTGAGTCAAGTAAAAGGTTTTTCGTACGAAAAATTGAAACAGAGGCATTTGGCAGATTATCAAGGACTCTTCAGTAGGGTACAATTGAAACTGGCTATCGACGAAAAAGATGATATTCCGACCGATATTCGACTGAAAAATCCCAATGATTTGCATTTACAAGAATTGTATTTTCAATATGGACGCTATTTGCTGATTGCTTCCTCTCGAGAAGGGGCGTTGCCGGCAAATTTGCAAGGGATTTGGGCAAATAAAATTCAAACTCCGTGGAATGGAGATTACCATACGAATATCAATATTCAAATGAATTATTGGCCAGCGGAACAGGGCAATTTATCCGAATGTTTTCTCCCATTTTCCGACTTAGTGGCATCGTTGGTCGAACCCGGAGAAAAGACTGCTAAAGTTCAATACAATGCTTCGGGTTGGGTTGTCCATCCGATTACAAATGTTTGGGGATACACAGCTCCCGGCGAACATCCGAGTTGGGGGCTTCACGTAGCGGCTGGAGGATGGCTTTGCCAACATTTATGGGAGCATTATGCGTTTACGCAGGATAGAAAATATTTGGATAAAGTATATCCCATTTTACTCAAATCGGCTATTTTTTATTTGGATTGGTTGGTAAAAGACCCTAAGACTGGTAAGTTAGTATCAGGGCCTGCTTCTTCTCCCGAAAATGCTTTTTTTGCACCCGATGGCTCGAAT
>CAYUFZ010000252.1:0-4450 GCA_964444025.1 uncultured Emticicia sp. | reverse complement strand
TAGAAATTGTGTGGAAGAGAGGGGATTAAAGCCAATTATTCACTTCTCTGGCTGTTGTGCGTAAGCCTGCAATTCCTCCCGCTGGAACCCATAAATTATTCCACGAATGATGAAATTTCCCTATTCGTCCAATATAATTTGTTTCGGACAAGGCTACTCCAACATTCTCATGTTCGATTTGATTTTGTTCGATATAATCCATGAGGGCAGGTCTTATGTGAGACGAGGCAAATCCATTGGCCATTTTATTGAGGTTATAATGATAGTCTTTTATATGGTCATCGTGTCGTAAAAGACCGTATAAATCTGAGATAATAAGCAAATGTAGTTCGCCGCTATTAATGAGACTGGTGTACGTATCGACTAAATCAGAACTATACATGATTCCGCTGTAGCGATCAATAGCTTTTCTATACAAATCGCCTTCCCACGCATTTCGGTAGTAGTTTGGTCTATTTTTACCATTTCCATGATTAAAATATTGAGGATTTTCATATAATTTGTTACTGTACTGTTCATCTCTTACTTCTCTAAAAGATTGAAGTGCATTTTGAAAGAAGTCGTTTCTTTGGGTTCCTAAATCCCTTCCCCCTTCATTTTTTTTATCCGAACAACCGATAATTAGTAATTTTGCCATAGTGTTAATTTTATAGTGAATAATTGATTAATTTATTGGTATTTATCGTTTTAAATAGATGTTAATGAGCAGCTGTATAGACATTCATTTGTTTGCGACAGCTACTCAATACAGAATTTTGCATTTTCTCGATGCGATTTTATTTAGCCAATGGCAATAATTTACGGTATGAATCAACGATAAATGTATTCAAATTGCCAGTTGGGTTTTGTTCGATATAGGATAAATAGCTTTTGTTTCGCACTAAGCCTCTTTTGGCAGTCGGAGAGGGAGAAAATAGTCGAATTAATCTAAAGTTTCTACCGTTCCATGAAAACTCAAAACTATTATTTTTCCATGCAGAAACTTCTGGAATCTTAATGGAGTAGTTGGTTTCTCTATTCAACCATTTTTTAAATAAGCTCAACACTCCATTTGAACCGCTGCTCGAGGTAATAAAGATGTCTCGAACCTCCGACTCCCATAACCATTCTTTTAAATGAGGGTTTAATTCTGCAACATCCATTTGTCTGTCTGTGCTAAACTTAAAATTGTACGTTTGCGATACCATATCAGTAATCCCTAGTTCGTAGCGATTCAAAAAATCTTGAATGCCTTGTAGGTTTAGTTCATCATTGATAAAAAATGTTTCATGATAATTCCTCCTTAATTTTTATTTTATAAACTTCGGCTAATAGCCTCCAAAATGCCCCGATGTTACCATAGAAAAATTTTACTGAAGCATTATAAGGCATTGGCGGATGTGTGCCTAATATAATCGCTTTCGCATTTCTAGGAATAGGGTATTGCTCTAGCCATGGATGTTCGGACTTTTCACTAATGTTTTGCAGTAATATTTGATCTGCTCGGTCACTCATTTCGTCTAATAGTCGAGATTCAAATTTTTCGAATTTTTTCGAATGTTCGTATCTAATATGAGGAATCATACCAGGAACAAGCCCCCTCTGAAAATCGTATCCGGCAAAAGCTATGAAAAGAATATCAAAACGATAATTGCTCATATCCTTGATTTTTCCTAAAAATGGGCTGAATTTTTTTATCATTTTTTCTTCCAATTGAGCTGTTAATTCGGGACTTGCCACTGGTACTTCTTTAGAACGCAGTCGTTTCCCCATAGCGTTCATCTCTTCCCATTCATCAAGTTTTTTTATAGCTTTTTTTACTAATTTTTTGTTCATTGTTTTTGCTAAGCGATTTAAATGTATAGACTATGGTTTTTCTTTTGTAGAAGAATAAGGAGAAATTATAATTTCTCCTTATTTAGAGACTTATTTTATGATTTTTTGAGTTTTTGAGAAACTTTACTTTTTTTAGGAAAACGGATTTTATTGATGATACCTCTTTTCTCTAATTCTTCGTATTTGATGAGAAAATACTTTTTGCCTTCAAAAATGATATACTCTTTACCTTCAAATTTCAAATTACTATAATACAAATCATTAATTTTTATGTAAGTAAATGGACCTACTTTGATGATATTGATTTTGTTCATAAAGATTTTGTTTTTTTATGATGAAAATGATTTAAAATTTTAAGCTTGAATATTTTTGAAGTATTTACATGATTTTTTGAGGATTAAATGAAAAATAGATTTGAATAAATCTTAAAAAATATACAGATTCCGATATGTCAGAGAACTTAATTTGGATACTTGATAAAGGTTGATTTGTATCGACCTAATGGTAACTTTTACATGAAGAAAGAATTTTAAGGGGGTGGAGAATTTTATTTTTTTTGAATATGATTAATAAATAAATTTTGTCATTAAAAAATATAATTTTAATTGAATTTTAAGATATTCTAGAATTAGTAGTTGGACTAATATAATTAAGAAAGAGAGAAAGTCAAGAAATTACAAGCTTGTAGCCAGTGACCACACAATTAGGAGAGACAATAATTCGGGGGACACTGACCCCCGAATTTGATAGTAAAAGCTTAAAAGTGGGGTCAGTGACCACACTTTCTAACAAAAACTTATTGGTTCCGTCGGACATAATAATTTCAAAACTTTCATACACACATTTCGAATTACTTTTGAATGTTTCCGAACCCCTTAAACGTACATTCTATGAAATCGAATGCATCAAAGGAACTTGGAGCGTCCGTGAACTAAAAAGACAAATTGCTAGCCTTTATTTTGAACGTAGTGGATTATCTCAACACCCAGAAAAACTAGCGGAATTGGTGCAGCAAAAAATTCAACCGCAACAACCCAAAGACATCATCAAAAACATCTATGCTTTTGAATTTTTAGATATTGGCATAAAACCCATCGTTGAAGAATCTGATTTAGAAACCGCCCTTTTGAATAATCTACAACAATTTGTCATTGAACTGGGTAATGGCTTTTGTCTCGAAGCACGCCAAAAACGCATTTTAATTGGTGAAACCTATTATTTTATTGATTTGGTTTTCTATCACCGAATTTTAAAATGCCACGTTCTGGTTGAACTTAAAATAGGAGCATTTGAACACGGAGATATTGGGCAACTAAACACTTATCTGAATTTCTTTAAAGCCGAAATCACCGAAACCAACGACAATCCACCTGTGGGTATTTTACTCGTAGCCGAAAAAGACCACGCTTTGGTAAAATATGCCACTGCTGGAATGGACGAAAACCTTTTTGTACAGCAATATTTAGTTCAATTGCCAAGTCAAGAACAATTGGTAAACCATATAGAAAACGAATTAAAACATTTCAGAAATGAATAAAAATACATAATACAAATCTTCAAAGCTCCATAGAAACGTCAAGCGTTTATAGATAACGCTTTGTTGCCTACTTTTCAAGGAAAAGTGGCAAATCTTAAGATATATGATACACAAGGCGTTCAGGAAATAGAATTGACCGCATCGGAGCAGCTTTATGCGGTGTCTGTTGTGAAATACGGAGAATTTCAAACCTTAGACGAACTTCCAAGAACGGTAGAACTCTTTGAAGTGATTGTAAATGACAACAAGCAAATTGAAAGAAGCCGAGTTGGGCTGGGGGCTTTGATAAAAAAACACATCATTGGAAACAATGCCGTTTTGGTGAATTTTGCTTATCAAAACCCCGAAAATAGAAGTTGGCGTTTTTCGTTTATTGCTCGTGACGGGGTGTTTCAAGATGGCGAAATGCAAATCAAAGACACGCATCCAAAACGCTATACCTATGTTTTTGGAGAACCAGACGAAACCTATAAAACAGCTCTTGACCGATTTTTTGTTTTAGGCAATCAATTGGAAATCACCATCAATAAAATAAAAGAGGCTTTTGGTGTGGAAGCAATGTCCAAAGCGTTTTTTGATGAATACCGTGATGTGCATTATGCTGGTTTTGTCGATTATTTGATGCGTTCCAATCTCAAAAAATCGGCTTTCAATGGAAACGATAAAGACGTTCGTGACTTTGTAAAGAAATTATTGGGCCGAATTGTCTTTTTGTACTTCCTCCAAAAGAAAGGTTGGTTAGGAGCAAAAGATACTTCGTATAAAAACGGAGACAAAAACTTTATGACCAACTTTTTCAAAAAAGCAGGTGCAAACGATGCTTTTTATGCCAATTGGTTATCTAAACTGTTCTTTGATGCTTTAAATAACGAACGCCCTAATGACGATTTCACAATGCCTGATGAAGAAGTGGTGAAAATCCCTTATTTGAATGGTGGTTTGTTTGAAAAAGAATCTGCCAAATACGATTTCCTGGCCTTCCCTGCTGATTTGTTTACCAACTTGTTTGAATTTTTTGACCAGTATAATTTTACCATTTTTGAAGACAGCCCCGAAGAACATACTGTAGCGGTTGACCCTGAAATGTTGGGGCATATT
>CAYUFZ010000251.1:0-4467 GCA_964444025.1 uncultured Emticicia sp. | reverse complement strand
GTGATTAACACCGAATTTTTTTGGGCAATTGATAATTCTGCCATCTATTTTCCCTGCCATATAAGTATTACAAAAATGCCCCTCATCTGGATGATTTTGGGGCATTTTGATTATATTTTTATAAATTTGATTCCTAATGTTTTTTCTATTTTGGTAATGAATTTAATTTCATCTCTGGTCACAAAACTAATAGAAATTCCTCTTTTTCCTGCCCTAGCTGTTCGCCCGCTGCGGTGGGTATAATATTCGATTTGATCGGGTAATTGATAATGAACCACAAATGCCAAATTCTCGACATCAATTCCACGGGCAGAAATATCCGTAGCTGTCAAAATTTGTATTTTTTTATTCTTAAATGCCCGCATGACCTTGTCTCTGTCTCTTTGTTCCAAATCACCATGAATGCCTGCTGTTGAAATTTTTTTGGCGATTAATTTTCTAGAAACGACCTCTACATCTGCCTTGGTTCGACAAAAGACGATGCCTCTTGCTGTCCCTTGTGAACGAAGAAATTCGAGCAAATAATCGAATTTTTGCTCCAAATCACAGATGAAAAATTGATGCTCGATATGTTTGTTGATAGCTTCTGATTTGTTGATTTCAATGTGATGTAAATCAGGGGACATATACCGAAGTACCAAGCTTCGGAGACTATCGGGCATTGTTGCAGAAAATAGCCAGGTATTGGCGTTTTTATGGGTATTTCTGAGGATTGTTTCCAAATCATCTTTGAACCCCATGCTTAGCATTTCATCGGCTTCATCCAAAATGACCATTTTCACTCGGTTGATGTCAATGGCTTCTCTTTGAATGAGGTCGATTAATCGCCCGGGGGTTGCGACCACGATTTGTGTCGGACGCTTTAAATTTCTTATTTGAATGTCGATTTTTTCACCACCATAGACAGCCTCAGAAAATATTTTTTCTGAATATTTGGTCAATTTGAATATTTGTTTCTGAATTTGCTGGCATAATTCTCGGGTAGGAGCCAATATTAAAGCCTGAATGTGCTGTTCATTGCTACGAATTTTGTGCAATAAAGGGAGGCTAAAGGCAATTGTCTTACCTGTACCAGTTTGGGCTTGCCCGATAAAATCTCTGGTATTTTTTAACAAAAAGGGAATAGCTTCTTGCTGAATTTCACTTGGTTTGCTGATATTGATATCTGATAATGCTTTGATGAAATTATCTGATATGCCGAGTTGTTTGAATGTTTCCAATTCGATGAATAATTATTGAGCTACAAAGGTAATCATTTTAAGTCTGAAAGCAGTAATGAGCGGATTTGTTTGTTAATTTGCATCGTAAAACAAAAGAATATCAGATGAAAGTAATCAGAATTATTATTGTATTTGTCGGGGTATGTTGGGCTCAGATGTTGCTTGCCCAAAAAAAAGTTAATCTACCAAAATTGAATGAAAATGAGTTGAGAGATAAAGTCTTGGGAATGTTGGTGGGTTCGGCTATTGGAGATGCGATGGGAGCTCCGACAGAAATGTGGTCGAGGGAGGCAATTCAATTGGAGTATGGTTTGGTAGAAAAATTAGATTCGATGGTTCGGGAAGCTTCGGCAGAAGGTATTTGGCATGCTAACTTGCCTGCTGGTGGCACAACCGATGACTCAAGGTGGAAAAAGTTGGCTGTTGAATTTCTGCTAACACAAAAGCAACAATTGAGCGAACATGGTTTTGCTAGTTTTATTCAGAAGGAATACATGGGTCATTTAAGGAAATTTAAAGAAATCAATGATTTTTCGCCAAAACCTTATGAAGAGAATATGAGAAAAATGGCTTGGCTACAAGAATGGGCATTGGTTGCGAGGCCTTTTGTTGAAAGGGATTATCTCGAATATGGAAAGGCATTGAATAAATTTTATGGTGGGGAAATGGTCTGCGGTGGTATGTTATATGCTCCCGCAATAGGTGCTTTTTTCCCGAATAATCCTTCAAAAGCCTATTCCGAAACGTATAAAATCAGTATTTTTGATATTGGCTATGCAAGGGATATCAGTGCTTTGATTGCTGCCATGACCTCTGCCGCGATGGCATCTGATGCAAGCAAAGAGTCTGTTTTAGCAACGTTAAGAGAAATTGACCCTGAGGGTTATTTTGATAGTCGTTTGGTAGGGCGAACTTCTTTTAGAATACTGAAAGATGCTTTGATGATTGCACAAAAGGCTAAAGAGGTGGATACAATTAACGAAAAATTACCTATTTCTAAGCACGAAAAGTTAGATAAATTATATCTTTCTCAAATGTATGAAGCTTATCGTTTACTTGATGCCAAAAATCAAGATATGCCTTTTCATGCAGGAGAAATTCATCTTCAAGTACTAACGGCATTGTTGTTTTCTGATTTTGATTTCAACAAAACGATGATTTTTTTAGTCAATCTAGGCCGTGATAATGATACGACTTCGGCTGTGGCTGGGGGAATATTGGGAGCATTTTATGGGTTTAAAAATCTCCCAGATAATAAAAAATACAAAGTGATTCAGGTAGCAAAAGAGAGATTAGGCATTGATTTTGAAGAATTAGCAAAAGAAATGACCAAAAAAATAATCGAAAATCAATAAAAAAAAGAAGGACTATCTTTGCGACAGTCCTTCTTTTTTTATTTTTTTGCTTTGATGAGCTTTTGTTTTTCATAGAAATTGATAAAATCTTCAAGCTTTTCGACAGGAATTCGCCGGGCAATGATTCTTTTATTTTCGTCCAAAATATAATTTGTTGGGGTCGAATAGACATCAAATGATTTTCTGAAATTGTATCGATTTTTATAATCCATTACATTGATTAACTTTCCGACTTTATAGGTTTGAATAAAATTACTAAGCTTCTTGGGGTCATGAGCAATACTGACATTATAAATCGTTACTTTAGATTTATATTTTTCGTAAAAGTCTGCTAATTTCGGAGCAGCATCTTTGCAGTGGCCACAATCAGGGTCATAAAAATGAACAAGGGTATAGACTGATTTGCTTTGAAGAGGAGAATGTTCTCTGCCAAGGCTATCAGAAACCAGTAAAGACGGGAAAACTAATCCTGTTTCTAAAGGTTTTAAAGTGCTTAATCTTTCTTGAAATTTAGCTTTTTGAGTAGAATCTAACCAATTGGCATCTTTTAAGTAATAATTTTCGGCCAAATGGATGAATACACCGTCTAAGCCCACGACCTCGCTGTTTTCATATTTATTTGTTATCCACCAAAGCACAAAGCGATATACTTCATTATTTTGCTTGGCTAATTTCAAGACACGGTCAGAATCCCTTTTGACAGAATCAGAAGTTTGATAGACCAAATCCTTGAAATATCGTTCTACTTTTGCATGGATAAATGGCGAACGGAGCAATCTTTCGTCCGAAAAGTCAATATTATCAAAAAAATGCCCTTTATAATAGTTGAATAAATACGTAGAGTCGGGTCTTCCATCTGCTTTTTTAGGCAAGACGGTTGGCAATTCAGGGTCTTTATTGGCTCTCAATACTTTGGCAGCAAATGAATCATTTTCTTTGTCGGTTACTTTAGAAATGTAGGTTTCGATTTCTTTCTGAATATTGCTGAGAGATTTGCTAGATTCTTCACGAGAAATTTTTCCTTCATCACTCATTTTTTTTATTTTTTCGGCTTCTCCATTTTTATTAGAGAGCATTTTGCGGTATCCAAAAAGAATTTCATTTTCTTTAGAACCTTTGAATTTTGCAGATTGTACAAAATCGAGTGTATCAGCCTCAATTTCCATGGATTGCTCTTGACCATTGAGGGCAAAATCGTAATATTGAGAAGGGGAGAGGACAATCAAATAAATACCACCTTTGAGTGGGTCGGCTCCTTTGAAGTGCATTTCGCCATTTTGAACCACCGCCGAATCTACTTTGATGTACTGATTGTATCCAAAAAAATGTGCCAAATGATACGTTTTGCCTTCGGTTGTCCCTTTTAATCGGACTTTAATTGAATGTCCCGCCGATTCCTGGGCAAAAAGCGAAAAATTAATACCCAATAGAGTAATCAATAGAAACGTTTTGAGAAAATTTAGTTGCATATTTTGTTTGAGATTTTACTGATTTTCAATGAGAACACAAATATAATTGTTTAAATTGCATCAATGTGGCTTAGTTAAAAATAAAAAATTTAATTTTTTAAACGGTATTTTATGTTTTTTATTGCCTCAAAATTTCTATTGTTTTTTATTAGCCCGATTGGTGTTTTGTCGATGGCTTTGATTGGCGTTTATTTTACTAAAAATAATCGGCTTGCCAAGCGTATTTTAAGATTTGTCTTGATTGGTTTTTATATTTTTTCTTCGCCATTTTTAGTCAATGAAATGCTTTTGTGGTGGGAAATTCCTCCTACCAAAATCTCTGAGCTAAAATCTTATGAATGGGGTATTGTGCTGACAGGGGGGATTACGGAGGAAAGAAAACTGCCCATGGAGAATATTTTCCTTAGCACTTCTGCCGATCGG
>CAYUFZ010000250.1:0-4476 GCA_964444025.1 uncultured Emticicia sp. | reverse complement strand
ATTTCTGAATGGCGTATTCTATGGTTTTTTCTTGTACTTTTTTTATTATCCCATTACACAGACATAAAGTCTGGGTTTTCTGACGGGTGGTTGAATAAATAAAGAGCGATATTGTACTGATATTAGTAAATTTTTCCCTTATCTATCGCCCCTAAAATAGGGGCTTATCTTGCCAAAACACACACGCTCATATTTTCGTACTCTCATACTACTTTGAGAAGTGATTCAAAATAATGCTTTCAGACGTAAATTTTTGACTTCATAAAAAAATATTTGCAATTTTGTTTGTACCGACCATTCTGTTTGTTTACATTTGTACCGTTGTTTTTCAAATAGATAATCATGAATGTCAAACATAACAAAGAAGAGGTATTGCGTTTAGGTTTGGAATTGTTTTTTCAGAAAGGATTCCATGCACTTGGAGTCGATGAAATATGTAAAGTTACGGGAATGACCAAAGGGGCATTTTACAATGCTTTCAAAAGTAAAGAACAATTCTTGACGGAGGCTATTCAGCTATACGGAGAGAATAATGTCAAAAGGATTCAAAGTGTATTTCAACAAAACCAAGGCTTAGTAGCGATAGAAAGACTCGAATTATTTTATATCAAGATGTTATCGGTACAGCCGAAAGTTAATTTTAAAGGCTGTTTTATCAACAATATGATGGCAGAGCTTGGAGCAACAAATGAGGCAGTCAGGAATGCTACCGAAAGAGAGTTTTATAAATTTATTGATTCCATAGAACCAACAGTGGCAGAAGCCCAAGAACAAGGAGATTTGAATCCGTCAATACCAGCAAGGGAATTGACAGAACTGATTCATACTACGTTTTATGGGATTCTTACCATTGCCAAAAGTTCACAGCAGGAAGAGCATGGAATCACTACTATTCAATTATTATTTAACAATTTAAAACCCAAAAAAAATGAGTCAAGTAACAACAATTAAACGAGAGATTCAAATCAATCAGTCTAAAGAAAAAGTATGGAAAGCATTAGCAGATTTTGGAAATATCTGTCATGGGCATCCTGCCGTCAGCAAGTCATATATTACCTCCGAGCAAAAAGAAGGAATAGGGGCTACAAGGCATTGCGATTTTACGATGATGGGAGCAACGGCAGAGGAAAAAGTAATAGCCTGGAATTTTGAAAAAAATATAACGATAGAGGTTTATGAGCTTCGTAAAATGCCGGGAATCGATAAACTTTCGTTGGATTTATCTATTCGAGAAACAGCGGAAGGTACTATTTTATTAGGAACGATGAATTATACAATGAAAAATAGATTATTTGATTGGATGAATTCATTGATGATGAAACGAATGAATGCCAATTTATTAGATGGCATTATGGCAGGGCATAAATTGTATATTGAAACAGGTACAATTGTAAACGCTAAAACACCTCTAAACACATCAATTGTCAAAAAAATAAATTAATTCCCAAATGAAAAACCAAACATTTTTGATTGTTAATGCTGTTCCCAATACAGATGATTTGCCAAGTTTTCAATCGTATCTATCTCAAATAGTCGAAATTTTCAAGAAATTTGGAGGAACAAACATGCAAAGATTTAAAACTACCGAACAAGTGATGGGGCAGGGGGGAATTAAGGCTATTGCGATTTTTGAGTTTCCTGATTCAAAATCTATCAAAGATATGATGCAGAGCGAAGATTTTACGGCATTAAATGAACTCAGAAAAAAAGCGTATAAACAAGAGGTCGATTTGATGATTTGTGAGACGATGTAACGAATGATTGAAAATATACCACATGGTATATTTTTTGCTAAGACTTTTTATCAATTAATTGACAAGCACCCAAACAAACCTATGCAGAAATAAATAGTTAATTTCTGCATAAGTTTCAATCAAATATCTACCACAAAAGAATGAAGGGGTTTTGGAGAAAGTTGTATTTGAACACCAGATTTGATTTCTTCTGCCAATACATTCAAAAGTTTGTCTTTGACAAAATACCTGTACGTAACCAAACTTATTTCACGTAGTGGAATAGGCTCTTTAAATTCTCTGATTTGGGCCATTTTTGCTTCCTCAAAACTGATGACAGCCAATTCGGGAATGATTGTGATTCCGTTGTTTGCTTCTACTAATTTAAGTAAAGACTCAATACTTCCGGCATCATATTCTAGGTTACCAAATTCCGTATTTTTTCCTCTCAATTCACAGAGATTCATCATCTGCGAACGCAGACAATGCCCTTCTTCCAAAAGCCATAATCGATTCACGTCGATGTCTTCTGGAATGATAAAACGTTTGTTTAGTGTTTTTTCTTGATTGAATACATAAACCAAGAGTTTTTCATAAAATAGCGGCATTTCTTGAAAACCCTCTAAATGCAAGGGCGTAGCTAAAATTCCTACATCCAGCATATCCTTAGAAAGACGTTCGATGATTTGGTTGGTATCTAGTTCACTTACTTTTACTTTAAGATTTGGAAATTTTTTCAGTAAATTATATAAAAATAAAGGCAATAAATAAGGAGCCAAAGTTGGGATTATTCCAATATGAATTTGACCTTTGATATCTGCTTTTACATCTACCACCAACTGCTTTAGTCGGGCTGTTTCGGAGAGTATTTTTTTAGCTTGTCGAATAATCTCATGACCTATTTCAGTTGGAACAACGGGATGTTTGCTTCTATCAAACAATAAAACCCCCAGTTCTTCCTCCAATTTTTTTATCATCATGCTCAGTGTTGCCTGCGTGACACAACACTCATCAGCTGCTTTTTGGAAATGTCTGTGTTTTTCGACCGCTGTAATATATTCTAATTGTTGGAGATTCATCTGTTTGCATATACTATGATGTGGCAAAAATACAAAATTTACATCCTAAAATAAAAAAACGTCTAAACCACAAGGATTTAGACGTATGCTCTTTTAGTTTAGGAGTAGGTAAATAAAAATTATTCCGCAGGTTGCGTTCCTGCATATATCAATGCCCCACCAGCAATTGCTAAATCTTTCAATAGACCTGCCATAGCCATTTGTCCACCATCTCCACCTGCCAAAACTGCTGGAAGATGAATAGTCAGTACAAAAATCAGTACCAAAATAGCCAATAGAGCGGCTGCCAAGCGAGCTTTCTTTTGAAGAATGATGGCAACACCCGCAGCTACCAGGGCTATCCCCGATACATATACCCAAATAACACCACCTGGCACCGGTACCATCCCCGCCATTTTGTCTGCACCCATGAAGTGCAAAAGTCCGAATACTATCATCGGCAAAGCCAATAAAAAACGACCAATTTGGGTAAGAGGAGCAATTAATTTTTCCATGATTGTAATTGTTTTAAGGTTAGGGTTTAACTATGTCGTTGTAATATTACATTTTTTATTAAATAAATCCAAATTTATTTTTCATTATTTTTTTAAAACCCTATTTTTTATAAACAATTGTCTATCAATGACTTATTTTCCTTTGAATTGAGCAGGCCGTTTTTGAATAAAAGCCATGACCCCCTCCGCAAAATCGGCTGTTTTTCCCAGAATAGTCTGATTATCAGCTTCTAATTCTAACATTTCTTCTAATGAAGAATGTAGCGATTTCCCCAATACCTTTTTCATCAGTCCAATCGATAGAGTTGCGGCAGAGCGATAATAGCCAAGGACTTTTTCGACAGCTTCATCGAGTTCGTCATAAGGCACAGCGTCATTAATCAAACCCCATTGCAACGCTTCGTCCATAGATACTTTTCTACCAGTACTACACAACTCAAAAGTGCGTCTTTCACCTATAATTCTCGGCAAAAAATACATGGAGCCAGCATCGGGCATTAATCCAATGCCCACAAAAAGCTCACTCAAATAAGCCTCTTTATTGGCAATAATCACATCACAAGCCAGAGCCAAAGACATGCCCGCACCTGCGGCAATGCCATTCAAACGGCAAATGATTGGCTTGGGTGCATTTCTCATGGCTAGCACCATTGGATTGTAGTTTTTTCGTAAAGTATCCCCTAATTCGGAAGACTCTAATCCAGATTTTAAATCCGCCCCCGAGCAAAAAGCTTTATCGCCACTAGCGGTTAGTACGATTGCCCGAATGGCTTCGTCAGCCGATGCTGCTGATACCGCATGCGTGATTTCTTGAATTAAGGCTGAATTTAAGGCATGATACACTTGTGGTCTGTTGAGTGTGATGAATGCGACTTGGTTTTGATAATTAAAAATAAGATTTTCGTAGTTCATTGATAATCAGTATTTTGATGAGTGAAAAAGATTGTAAAATTAATAAAAAATCTTAGAAAGAAACTATTTTGAAAGGTGTTCGTTTGCTTTCTGAATTTTTAGGAAACATTTTTCATCAAAATATATTTGAATTAATCGGGATAACCTATATTTGCAAGATTTTTTTATTAGATACATCTTAAAATTCAATGGAAGTTAGTCAAACATCGAGTGGACATGAAGGTTCCCATGCCCACCATCATCAAATGGACAAAGTTA
>CAYUFZ010000249.1:237-4484 GCA_964444025.1 uncultured Emticicia sp. | reverse complement strand
TAGCATCATCTTTTTCAGCTTTATTGATGTACGATTGTACCTCACGAAGCGGGTCAAAAATAGCTGCTTCTCCATTACTTTCTAAATAATATGCTGCATGAGCCAAACATCCCGTATAAATTTGTTCGATTTTCATAGTAGTATTTGTGTTAAATTTTTTAAATTAATATTTCATTCAAGGTTGAAATAATTAACTTAAGGGCATCTTGCCGAGCATTTTCTTGCCGAATATCTTTGTAAATTTTTCATACGCTTTGTGTTAAAAGATAGACAAATTTGCTCAAAAAGTAAGGAAGGAAAAATGAGGAAAATCAGTTTCAATAAATTGTACCATTTAATTACTAAATTGTACTATAACTATAAAACAAAAGAGAGAGAGAGAAAGTTGAGACAAAAAAAATAGGGGGTAAAAACCCCCTATTTAGCCCCCCTTTTTTCGGGGTCATATTTTTGAAAAAAATTCAGCCAAATAATCCTTGATACCCGATAATAAACTGGAATTAGGATAATTGTGAGAGAAACATAGGCAGTCATTAACATCCAACCTTCGATGTATTGCTCCAATAAAATAAAGTATGCAACGATAAATGTCACAAACATAGCTATATTCAACATGTAACTTACGTACATGGCACCATAGAAAAAGCCCATTTCACGCTCGTAACGCAATCCGCAATTTGGACAATGGCTGTGCATAGCAGTCATTTTATGATAAGGATTGCTTGTTTCAAATACTTCTCCTTCCTGACATCTCGGGCATTTCATCCCAAATATACTGTATAATTTAGAACCTTTTCCAAACATTGAATCTATTCATTTAGATGATAAAACTTTAAAACTGCCACAAAAGTAACGAAAATGACTTGCTATTTGATAGTACTTTTTACTTATTTCATAAAATCATTTACTTATTTTATAGAATTATCAGATTTTTTAATAAAATTCATGTATAATGCTCTAAAAAGAAAAACAAAAGGGAATCCATGCTGCACAAAATCGAACCAATCAATTGCTTTCATCCCGACAGCTCCTCCCAATATCCAGCGAACCTTTCCCCAAATATGAGGCTCTGGAAAAAAAGGAGCCAAACCCAAAGTGCAGCTAATCATAAGCCAAAACTTCCAATTATTGATATTATTAACCATATTTTCATGAATTTAATGATATATATTAACGTAAATTTGTTCTAAAATACTCGGGCGTATCCCCCACCTCTTTTTTGAACAAGCGAATAAAATAAGAACAATCTTCATACCCAAGGTGGTACGCCAACTCACAAACAGATATGGACGAGTGAAGCAATAATCTTTTTGCCTCAAGAACAACCCTTTCCCTAATTATCTGACCAGCAGTCTTTCCACTTACTTTTGTACAGATAGCATTGAGATAATTCGGCGTAATATGCAAGATATCAGCAAACTCCTTGACAGATTTACACTCTTTGAATCGCAGATTGATTAATTGTTCAAATTGACGAACTTTAGCAATATTCGTATCATGATTATCTGTTAGCATTTTTGGCGTATAAGCCCTCAAGGCATTGATAAGTATAATTTTTAAATACGATTTTATTAAAATATCCCTGTCAATCAGATTGCTTTGAAATTCACGAAGAATTTCTTCAAAAAGAAAAGCAATATTCTTGGCTTCCTCCTCCGAAAACGCTACCAAAGAAGAATCATTCGCTCCTAAATTAAAAAAAGGAAGAGCCTGCAAAGCATATTTAGGTTCAATGACCTCATAAAATTCTTTTTTAAAAAAAAGCGTATAACCCTCTACCTCATCGCTCAATTCCCATGAATGAACTTGAGCATCATTCATGCAGTACAATTGTTGAGGCTTTACCTCAAATTCCTGAAAATCAATGGTGTGCTTTCCACTACCCTTCACAATATATATCAGATTATAGAAATCATGCCGATGAGGAAAATCAGCCGGAGAAAGTAGCTTTTTATGCACTTCAAGCCTGCGAATATCCAATCGCATTTTTATTCCGCTATCACAAGCATTCAATTGCTCAATCGTAATGGTAGGAATGAGCTTTTTCATTGTATTTTTTGGGCATAAAATCGAATAACATCTGCTTTTCCTTGGTGAAATTCTCCTTCATCCAAATCTATGCTTTGTAGCTCATTTACCAAAATACTTAGGTTTAAAAAATCCTCCGAAAGCATTTCAGTCGTGTAGAGCATCTCCCGATTTTTAGGTCCTCCAGACATATTATTTAATTGTGCAGGATTGAATGCCTCCAATATCAAATATCCACCTATTTTCAGGCTTTCGATACATTTTTGATGAATAAATGCCCTAATACTGGGATGAAAATGAGCATAAATCAATGCAATTGTATCATAACTTTCTGTTGTAAAATTGAAGTTTTCAATTTCAGAAATTTGATAATCTAAAGTCAAACCTTTGGCATCTGCCAAACTTAATGCTTTTTCTCGCCCTTGTTCGCTAAAATCTACCGCTGTTACATCCCAGCCTAAAGAGGCAGCATAGACGGCATTTCTACCCTCACCTTCGGCAGGCAACAATAATTTGCCTGTTGAAATTTTATCGATTTTTACCTTAAAAAAAGCATTTGGCATCACGCCATAAGCATAATTTTCATTGGCATATCTATCGTTCCAATAATCTTTCATGGTATCAAAAATTAAAATTAATCACTAAATTATGATTCAATAAATCTACTTTATTTATGCGATATTTCTCTTCCCCGTGCAAATTTCCCTGATTCCATTTTTTTGCCAACAGCCATTGTATATCCATTCCTTCAAAGAAATTTTTCGGAATCCATTTTATACCCAAATTCATCTGAGCATAAGAGGGCAAACCATATTTATTTAAAGAAAAGTGCTTCACATCTGGCAGGCGATAATACCCTACTCCTCCATCACATTGAAGCTGATTTTTCAAAAATGTTTGTGAATAATTAGCAGAAAAAGCATGCACATCTCCCAATCCTTCATTTCTTTCTCTTGCCAAAAAAGTATAAAACGCATCTCGTCCCCATTCTCTCGGAAATACAAATACTCCTTTTTTGGAAATGCGATTGTAATTGAGATTGAATTTTGAGTTTTTCCAATGTTTTCCTAAAGTCCAGCCCCATGCCAAAGATTGGGTATTGGCTGGTATATAAGATTTGCTTGGATTCTCGTTTCCTCCTTGATTCAAAGCTTGTTGAAAAAAAAACTGAACACCATAGACCCATTTCGACTGTCCCGAAGGAATAGAATGACTCCACTGAAGTAAAAGCGTATTTTGAATATTTTCGATAAAATAATTCCAAAAACCAACTTGCATATTCCGAGCCAAACGATAATCTCCACCCATCATAAACAAGCCCTTGGACTGTAAATTACCAGCATAGCTATTCTTCAATCCAGCTGAATTTACTCCCATTGGAAATACCCCTATTGATTCAGCAATTTTGAGCCATTTAAAGGTAGAACGGGGGCTAGAGCGATAAAAAAAACCTCCCTCCAAATGCAGTTTTTTTGTTTCATTCCAATAAATATACACTCCCTCCATCATCGAAGGAATCATTCGCCCATCTTGTGGATTGACTAAAGGTGATTTGATTAATTGCTTGCCAAAGACAATTTTTGAATTTCTGTAATGATACCGAATATTCAGGTTTTCTATTTTACTGATTAGCTGATTATTTAATTCTAAAATATCAAATAAACCAGAATCATATCTACTCAAGGTATTGGTACTTGGGTCTGGCTTTGTAAAATCACTTGAGGTAATGTCATGCACAAAAAAACCACCAAAATTCAAAGACCAATTTCTCCATTTATTTGTTTGATAATCCAACCCAGCCCCTATTGCCATGGCATAGTAGTCTGTCAATCCAGCATGATTATCCGTAAACATAGAATACTGTCTAATAGACGTTTTTAATTTCCCACCAGATACTATGTTTTTTAATGTTGTGGAATCTTTACTTATTGTGGCAAGAACTGGAAAAGCTCCTGCCACCAAGAAAATAATCAATTTTATACGACGCATACTAAATGATTGAAATCAAATTTGGGAAATTTTTATAATCCTGCTTTGATATAAGCCCATCCTTGCTCTTGCTTGAGGATAATTTCGCCAATACCCATCGGAACTGTTTCTAAAAAGGGCAATAATTGTGATTTCTGTATTTTTTTCTGACGCATGGTATTTTCACAAACCACCATTTTCACTTATTTTTTTACACAGAAATTTTCTAATTCTTTGGCAAAATTATTTTT
>CAYUFZ010000249.1:0-224 GCA_964444025.1 uncultured Emticicia sp. | reverse complement strand
CATGACCATATAAATACCATTGCCATGAAATACCACCTCCACTGCTGCTTTGGGCCAGCCTTCTCGGAAGTTTTTCAGATTATTTATCAAACTTTTTTGAGAAAGCGAATCTCCAGATACAAATTGAAAAACGACCTTATGAGAGCTTCCATCATCGGTTGTTTGAGCCATGGCAAAATTTCCTATAAATAATGCCAAGATAAAAAATAGTTTCTTCATACATT
>CAYUFZ010000248.1:3992-4512 GCA_964444025.1 uncultured Emticicia sp. | reverse complement strand
ATCGTATATCTGTACCATTTTCAACTAAATGGGTTACAAAACTATGTCTTAGTCCATGTCTGCCTATTTCTTTATTTATTTTGGCTTTTTGCATGGCATCTTTAAGATAATGTTTTGCGAAGGTAAAATTTGTATTTAAGAAAGAATTACACCTTTAACCGATTCTCAGTGAAAAAATAATTGGAAAACAACGAAAATCTAAACATAGTATGAGAACTATTGTAGTTGGCTAAATTTTCGTTGTATTCAAAGACGTTGAAAAATTAACCGAATCTTCCGAGGTAATGTTGAAAATAGAATTTATGACTCTTATAACCAATCGTTTATAATCACAAAACAATATCTTAGACAAAAAAAGTAACAATAAAAAGGAAAAAAATATTATACTTTCAAATAATTAGGAGAAATTTATCATCATTTCTACGATTGAATTTTTTATTTTGTTTTATTTTGAATTTTGCTATTGTTTAAGTTTATAATTTGGCTTTAATTTGCTGAAAAGAGAGAGATTCTCTTTTGT
>CAYUFZ010000248.1:0-3982 GCA_964444025.1 uncultured Emticicia sp. | reverse complement strand
CTCTTTTGTATTAAAACTTTTTTTCTAAAAATAAATAATTTAACTAATGAAAAAACACTATCTCATCGTAGGGCTCGCCCTGTTGTTGTCACGTTCGTACGCACAAAAAGTTGATTTAGATCGCTTCTCTTTTGTAACTGAGTATCAAGACTTACCAAGTGAACCTACAATATTTGAAGAAAGAACCTATGGGGTAAAAGCTATCGCTGGTGGTATCATCCAGTCTAACTTTATCTCAGAAGCTTCTTTGTATGATAAAATACATATTTATGGTTGGAAAAAAGTAGAGCAAAATCCAAAAGTTGGTGTTGAATTAAGCTTAAGTGATTTTCTGTTTAGAGGAATGAAAATCGAAGAATTTGTCGAAACAACCAAAGATAAAGATGGAAAAGTAACTAGTAGAAACTATACTTATAGAGCTAAAGCAAATTACCAAGGTGTCGGGCGTTTTGTAATTAATGGACCATATACCCCTCCACCTCCCACAAAAGAAGAAATAGAAGCAGCGAAGAAAAGAGAAGAAGCAAAAGCAAACAATCGCTTCTTAGCCAATGTTTCAACTACTGCTCCTACCTCTGCCCCTCTCAGCAACGGGGTATTATCTGGTACACTTTCGAGAGAATATGAATTCGTATCGCCTAATTTTTCAAGTTACAAAGCTGCAGAAGAAAACTTTACTAAAAATTCAAATGTTTTTTTTCAAGAAACCTTGAGAAGTTTTAGTAATGAGTCTATTAATATTGTCAACAAAAGAATTAATACACTCTATGGATTTTCTCCTGAAAGTCACGGCGAATTCCTTTGGATTCTAGATTCTAAAAGTCACCCAGAATATGCTACCCAACAAGAGGCTATTCAAGCCGTAAAAATGCTTTTCACAACTATGAAGAGCAACGTTCCCATCGATGAGCTAAGATCGAATCTTCAACCACTCATTGATTACATGCATTCGTTAAAGCAAAAATATAACTCAGATAGTAAAGGTGATAAAAAGATGAGATATTCTGCTTATTACAATTTGGCTAAAATGTACTATTATTTAGACCTTCCAGAAAAGTGTATAGAAGAGGCAGAAGGGCTTATTAAAAATGACTTTGATGTCGAAGATGGTGAAAATTTTATCAAAATGGCAACTATTTTGAAAAAATCAATGAGCAAGGCTAATGTTAGTTCTCGTCATAATATTCCTTTAAATTAATTTTAAACTATTCCCAAAATGAAAAAAATAATCTTATTCTTATTGCTTTCAACAACAACGCTTTTTGCTCAAAAAAGACAAGCTTCGGCGGATTTCATTACCTCTGGCCCTATTGCTCCTATTATTGATAAATATATGAATGCCAAAAGGTTTTCATTAAAATTCAATTTCACCTCAGATCTAAGCGGATTTTTAAGTAAAAATGGTGAAAATATAGAAAATTATCCGAAGTATTTCAATAAATCGATTGCGGGATTGCAATATTCTTTAGAACAACCAGACTTACAAATCGAGTACAATATCACAAAATTCAAATACATAGAAAGTCGGGTAGAAAATAAACTTCCTGCTCATATTTTTGGGTTTGAGGCAAATGTACAGATTTTTGATAACGAACGAAATCTCATATATTCACGTTACCTGACTCCAAGAAGTAATTTATTCTTAGATGATGCAGAAACTAAAATGGGCTCTACTGCCATATGGGCAATTATTCATCATTTCAATAATTTGATTTCAGATTTTAACAAATACTATCTATGGCAACCAACTATATTAGCCAACTCAATGCAATTGGCTAAACTTCCTAAAAACTCTGACCTGACAGACGTAAACTTATCGACAGCTATTTTTCTAAATATTTCGGGAATGAATCACGCTGAAAGGGAAAATGCCTTTGCTCCAGCCATTGAATATTGGAAAGGTTTATTAAATTATAATACCAAAGATGATTCCGATAAAAAAGATATTAATTTTATATCATACTACAATACTGCATTAGGATATGTATTGATTGGTAAAATTGACGAAGCAGAAAAATTAATGCCTCTCCTCAAAGAATACAACAGAAAAAGTTTCTATGAAATTGACTATGTAAAAAATTTGGAAAAAATTATTAAATCTGTCAAAGATACTCAAGAAACTGTGAAGGAACTGGGTAGTATTTCTCCAATCGAAGAGAATCCAAATTTTGATTCTAATCAACAAGCAAACAATATATTCGAGTACATGGAATTTAGTGGCTCTGGTATGGATCAGAAAGGGGCTACTTACGATGGTATTTTCAGGATTATATTAGAAGACCCTATTAAAATAAATTTCAGAACAAAAGAAGAAAGTAGCCCTGCAAAATTATTAGGTGTCTTTACATCTGATATGAGAGTACGTATTACCGTTCCGAATGAGAAAAAACCAATTAAAAAAGATTTATCTGATTTTATTTGGATAAAGAATGGAGCTGGTCAAGAATTTAATGTTATGAAAGTAGGGAATTTTTTCGAAACTAACAAGAGATACATACTTGCTAGAAAAATTGGCGGAAATGCAAAAATTGGACTTTATGAGGAATCTTTCCCAAAAAGCTCTACCACTTTTATCAAACGAATGTCGGACGAAGACCCTCTAAAAATTAGTTTAGTCACTCCGATGACCTCTTTAAAAGAATATTTCGTAGATTGTCCTACAATGACCAATTTTATTGAAACGAAACAATTTAAATCCTTCGACACTCTAAATAAACTAAATAAAAAGCTTTTAGAAATGTATATTGCTTCAGATTGTGGAAAATAATCGAATCATATAATAAATGATAGAAGAGGGGAAACATTCCCCCCTCTTCTACAAATTCAACTGAATACTTACACCTGTTTGCCAATTTCTTGGAGCTGCGGCATTGAAAAATCTATTTCCTAAAGCATTGATGTCGTTGCCCAAGCTATATTTTTCATTCAATAAATTATCTCCCAAAATATATGCATCAAGCACTATTTTATTAAAAACTTTTCTGTAACCTATCTTCCCGATAAGCAAACGATAACTCTTCGCATAAACTGTATTCGCATCGTTCAATGGTATTTTGTCTGTAAAATTGAACGTAGAATTTAAGTAAAACCCAATCCTAGAACGCATGTCGATGCCGCCAACAAAGGTATTCGGCGGGACTCCTGTTAATTTATTTCCAGAATAATCATTTTTCAATTGTAAATAGTCCACGAATTTAAAATTTGCTAAGGTATAAGCTCCAAAAACTCTCAAATCTTGAATGAATCCTTGTTCATTTGCCACAACGATGTAATTCAGTGCTAGCTCCAAGCCCTTTTGTAGCGTTCTTCCTTGATTGGTAAAAATCTCTCTTCCTGCTTCGTCTGTACGACGAACAATCGTATTTTTTAGGTGAAAACTATAAGCAGTGAAATCAAAGTTAATCTTCTTCTTCCATACATTTCCCCGGATGCCTAGTTCATAATTTTGACCTTTTTCGGGTATTAATGTTGGCATAAAATTAGCCCCCTGATAGCCACTTATAAATTCGCTTACGGTTGGTGGAGAAAATCCATTGCTGATACTCCCAAAAATAGATAGCTTATCAAATTTTTTCAATAGGGCAACTCTCGGAAGAAAAGCTGCTGGCAATAAAGACGAAATTTCTTTTATTTTAGGGGCATCAGACAATCGAACAAAATCATATTTGAATCGATTATAACTCCCCCCTACCGTAAGAATAAAATGTCGAGGTAGCTCTGTTTCTAGTTGGGTAAAAGCAAAATAATTCCATGCCTCTACATTATCGTTGCTCTGTAATGTATCAATTTTCCCAAGATTATTGCCAAAATTTCGGATTACCCATGCCGATTTTTGCCATTCTAAACCACTCACCCATCGACTTTTTAGGTTTCCAAGACTGAAATCGTAGTTCATTCTACTTCTTCCTCCCAATGTCTGTTCATCTCGAATTTCATAATTGGTAATAAACGGGTTTCTCAAATTTGATATCGTGCCATAAAT
>CAYUFZ010000247.1:0-4534 GCA_964444025.1 uncultured Emticicia sp. | reverse complement strand
GTATCTGTGTTGATAAATCCAAGAATGGTATAGTTTCCAGAAATAAATGTATAAACCACTCCGATTGTCATCACAATCGAAAAACCTAAAATCGGGTAAATAACTACTTTTTCAACTTTCCAAGCTTTTTGAGAGGAATTGGACAAATGACGAAAGGGGTCGCCTAGTGTTTCTGCCAAACCTCCACAGCCACAAACCCAAGAACAATACCAGCGTTTGCCAAAAAAATAAACCATTATGGGTGTCACAAGCACAAATAATACAATTCCCCAAATTAATACAAATAAGCCAAACTTTCCACTTTTCAACAAAGAAGAAAGGCGATAATCAAAGAAAAAAGAATAATCCAATGGCCACATATTTTTAAAATCAACAGCCGGCAGATTCAGAGATGATAAAATTTCAGGAAGCAAAAAAGCAAAACAAAGTTGAAAAAAAATCAAGGAAATTGTCCTAAATCTTTGGTAATTAGATGAATATTTGTGGATAAATCGAATTCCCATTACTAGTACAGCCAAGGTGTACATCACTCCATAAAAAAACCATCTTCCAGCAGGTTTTCCATGGAAGACTTCACTGATAGGGTCGAAAATAATTGTCCAATTGACAATAAAATAAGGATAAAAATAAAGTAAAATGTAAAATAAGATGAATAATGACCCCAAAACAAGACTCCCAAGCTTTGAATTGTACCATTTTTCTTGAGAACTTTCGGAGGTGAATCCTAGCATTATTGCTCCCAATACGCCCATCAATGCAATCAAAATTAGATAGATAACCTTATGATTAGTCAAAAAGCCATAAGCAGCCTCTTTCATCAACAACAAAGCAGTATCCTCGTAGATTTTATTATTCCAATCTTGCTTTAAATCTAAATCATGATTCAATTGATGAATCCCTGAGTTTATTTCATACGCAAAACGCCACGAATATTCATATTCTTTCTGAAGGATGGGTTTGAAATAAATCCGAGCCAATTGGCTCTGCTCGGGGCTCAAATATTTTGATAATGTCGCTTCTCTCAAGGAATATTTATTCATCCCTAAGCTAATTAAAAACAAGGCAAACGCTCCTGTCAAAAGCAAAACTCCTATGTTTCGTATCATTTATCGAATAGAAAATATCTTAGTCAAAAAATTTGTTTTGCGTTGAATCTTAATATTTTTACTGAACGTATGATTGTATAAATTCACAAGCTCATTGAAATATTTTTTCGAAAATTCAGGATTAAAATCAACTTCTCCTAAATTTTCGACAATAAAATCCATGTTTTTTTTCTCTAAAATCCATGTTTCACAAGTTTTTTGTCTCAATCGAATGCCCAAGGCATGAACCCCACAAAGAGCCATTGTATCTGCATCAAATGCAAACCTCAAAGCTGCATCATAAGTATCAGACTTCCAAAAAAACTGCCCAATCGTCTGGTCTGAATCCTTTGGGATATGTCCATAGACTTGATACTCCAAATCGAAAAATTTGGCAGAATTAAAATAAATTTTTGGCTGAAACTTCTCTTTTTTTCCTACTAGGTTACGGGCGGCAGTTTCGCCCATCAAACGACCAACATACCAATTTGCTTCAATAGATTTGAATGGAAACGGAGGATTTGTTAATTCGGCACAATCTCCGACCGCATAAACATCAGATATAGCAGTTTCTAAATATTCATTTACCAATATGCCTCGATTGAGCTTCAAGCCACCTTGCCCAAAGACAAACTCGGGGACTGCCCGACCGACTGTATTTCCCTGTGGCAAACGAACCAAATCTTTGTTCGGAGATACTCCAATAGCCAAAGCCAAAAAACCACAACTTATTTCTAAGCCTTTATGAGTTTTGATACCCGAAATTCGAGAATTTTCATCATTCAAAATATCTCCAACCTCCGCTTCTACATACAGCTTTACCCCTTTTCTTCGTATATAATCGGATACCCAAGCAGCCTCGGGTTCGGGCAAAAAATGGCTTCCAAAATATTTTTCACGAATCAATAAATGTACCTCTATTCCCTTTGATAGAAACATTTCTGCCAATTCTACCCCAATCAGCCCCCCACCTACCACACAGACTTTAGAAACATCTTCGATTTCTTTTTTGATTTTATCGACATCCGTAAGGCTATAAAAATTTTGGATTCCCAATAAAGGACGCTTCAATATTGGCAAAGTATTTGGTTTTGACCCCAAAGCCAAAACCAATTTATCAAAATTCATTTCTCCTCCTTTCTTGTGTTGCTCATCGGACGAAGTAGCCACGAAGTATATTTTTTTTTCTTCGAAATCAATACTTTTGACCAAAGCTTTGGTGAGCTCAATATTATTTTTTTTCCAAAAGTCCTTGGGATATGGAAAGACATCTTTTTTGTGGAGGTGTCCCATAAAAATATACATCAGAGCCGTACGAGCGAAAAAATAATCAGACTCATCCGAAATAATGGTTATTTTATCAGTTGATAATTTTCTAAGCTCAAGGGCAGCTGAAACACCGCTGATGCCATTTCCGATAATTATTATTTGTTGCATTGGCTCAATGAAGACTGAATAAAAGTGGACAAAAAGTGTTATTTTACCGCTGGTAAAAGACGAGGAATTGGAATAATTTCTGTCTGTCTTCCATCAATATATCTAAAACCTTCGGCATCGAAAAAACCATCTTCTTCGAGCATAATTCGGATTGTTTTATTCCATTCCTTTAATTGCACAGCAGCATTTAATTCAATGGAATAAGCTGTATTTAAGTTCAAAGGATAATCTCCGCTTCCAATCGTTTTTCCTTGATTATCCCACATACCGATAGTCGGTCCAGCGGCGTGTCCGTGATTCCCGATAGGATGGGTATAAATGACACCATTGAGGCCCTCTTTTTTGGTTTGTTCGAGAGCTTTAGATAGAATTTCATTTCCCGAAAGACCCGCTTTGAAATGAGTAGTCAAACAATCTTGTACCAAATTCCCTTGTTTAAAAGCATTTTTCAAAAATTGAGGCACCTCCGATTCTCCAGGTTTGAGGATATAAGCGTGTTGTTGTTGGTCGGTATTCAATCTCAAATAAGTAATTCCAAAATCACAATGCAGCAAATCTCCTGGCAAGATGATTTGTTTTTGAGGTCTTTTTGAAAAAGTACGCAAATGGTCAAAATTTTCAGGGTCGAATCTCTGAATATCTACTGTTGGATGAAACCAAGTTTCGAGACCCAGCTCTGTCACTCGCTGACGCATCCACCAAACCACGTCATCCGTAGTCGTAATTCCGGGTTGAATTATTTTATCGGAAAAAGCTTCTTGAATAATTTGATGAGAAATTCGGCAAATTTGTTGATAAATTATCCTTTCTCTTTCGGTTCTTGTTTCGAGCCAATTCACGGCTAAGTTAGCGGCAGAAACAATTTTATTTTTAAATTCTTGAGGCAATTTTTCGAATAATTCTTGGTGCTCCGTAAAAGTCAAACCATCGGCATGTGCATAATACTTTGAAAAATTAAGCCCAATCTTTTTAGGATTTTTATCTTTGATTACCTTTATTAAGGCATCCCATTGGTCTGGATTAGTATTCAAATCCCATTCTCCTTTGAGCAAATTGCCGACATCATACCTAGCAATAGCCAAACGCTCAATACCTTCCTTTTCACCTTTATCAAAAAAAACCATGATGGTTCGTCTTCGAGCCGACAACCAAACAGCCGGAAGCATCGTTTTCATGACAGGGTCTTCGTTATATTCTCTTGAAATAATAATCCACATATCGATTCCCTCCTTACGCATCAATTGTGGCAAAAGATTCGACATTCTATCTTCCAATATTTCGTCAATGACGGAGGCCCGCTCTCGTTCGTTTAGGATTTTAGGCATTTCTAATTGAGCATGACCCTCAAAAACAAGCATAAACAATAAACAAATAAAGGATAAAATCTTTTTCATGATGAAGTTTTAGGTAAAATGATTGAATAATTGACTCAAATTTACCAAAACCCAATGACAGAGAAACCCATGATTGTTAGGCTAAATTTTGAATCATTCAGCAATTTGAACAAAAAAATGTAGAAATTCAAGGAACAAGAGAGGCTTATTTATAGTTATTATAAATAAGAATAGATTTTACAAAATATAGATTGTATCTTTGCGGGCAATTTAGTTCGGATTTATCAGTCAAAAAAGAATTATACGTAATCAAATAAAATGCTAACTATCAATAATTTACACGCCAGAATTGAGGAAAAAGAAATCCTTAGAGGTATCAATTTAAGTATCAAGCCAGGTGAAGTTCATGCAATCATGGGGCCCAATGGCTCAGGCAAAAGTACCCTTGCTTCTGTATTGGCAGGCAGAGAAGATTATGAAGTGACAGACGGCAGTGTGACACTAAACGGCAAAGATTTGTTGGATTTAGCACCTGAAGAACGTGCCGCCGAGGGTGTTTTTTTAGCATTTCAATACCCTGTGGAAATTCCTGGTGTAACGACCATTAATTTCCTTAAAACAGCTCTGAATGAGATAAGAAAATATAAAGGCGAAGAACCATTAGATGCTGCACAATTC
>CAYUFZ010000246.1:0-4568 GCA_964444025.1 uncultured Emticicia sp. | reverse complement strand
AAATGGCTTTTCTATTCCATTATTGACCATAAATCGATTGAATCGAATATTCGTAGTTTATCCCAAAGCAGTATATGTTACTTTTTTTGATAAAAATGGGGTCGAATACTCCTCCCTCAGGGGAGATTCGGGCAAGTATGTCAAAGGTCTTGGGATTTATAAAGTCATGGGAAATGTATTTTTCTTCAATCGCCTTCAGCAACAAAGCCTTTCGACAGATTTACTCAATTGGACACCCATTCAAAAAAAAATCTATACCAATACTCGATTTACCATTAAAACGTTAAAAGAAGAAATTCATGGAGTTGGGATGGAAGCGGACCAAGATTTCACTCATTATACCATGAAAAAAACCAAAGGCGTATTTACGGTGGACTCACTGGGGAGCTTTGAGGATACCTCCGTAGATACTACAAGCAATTAGCCAAATGAGCTACTTTCATAAAATGAAATTAATTTTACAAAAAAATAATAAATATCTGCATGCTTTCTTAATTTTCAGACTAAATTTGTTGAACCAAATCATATTGAAAGAAGTTTGAAGTATTAACAAAAACCTATCGGATTTCATGCTTTCACATCTATTAATTAGAAATTACGCCCTTATCGAACATCTTGAAATCAGCCCTGATGCTCATTTTAACATCGTAACCGGAGAAACAGGTGCCGGAAAATCCATTATGTTGGGAGCTATCGGATTACTTTTGGGAAACAGAGCTGATGTGAAGACCCTTTACAATGAAGACGAAAAATGTATCATTGAAGGTACTTTCGACATTTCGGGATTTTATATTCAAAATATTTTTGAATCAGAAGAATTAGACTTTGAAAAAACATGCCTGGTTCGTAGAGAAATTGCCCCTTCGGGAAAATCAAGGGCTTTTATCAATGATACACCCGTAACGCTTGAAACACTTCGGAAAATTTCAGGACAATTGATGGACATTCATTCTCAGCATGATTCGATTCTTTTGGGTTCAAATGAATACCAATTACAAATCATTGATACTTATGCCCAATCTCACGACAAAGTAACAGAATACAGAGAAAAGTACAGAACTTATAAGAAACTTTTGGAAGCCTACCAACAGCTAAACGAAGAGGCTGAAAAAAATAAAAAAGAATTCGATTATAACAGCTTTCAGTTAGATGAGTTGATTAAAGCAAAAATTGACCCCAACGAACAAGAATTGCTCGAACAAGAATTAAATATCTTGGAACATGCGGAAGAGGTCAAACTAAAGTTGAAAACTTCTTTGCAAATACTCAACGATTCTGAATTTTCGGCACTTTCGACTTTGCAAAATACCATCAACACCCTGCATCCGATTGCAAGTTATTCTCCTGAATATCAACATTATAAAGATAGGATTCAGACTTGTTTGCTCGAATTAAAGGATTTGGCAAGAGACATCGAAACCGAAGAAGATAAAATCGAATTGGATAGCAACAAAATCAATGATATTCAGCAAAGGCTAAATATTTTATATAAGCTACAACAAAAGCAGGCTGTCAAAACCAATGGTGAGCTATTGGAAATACAAGCAATTTTGGAAGAAAAAGTAGGAAAAGTTCTAAACTTGTCTGAAAATTTATCTGCCGCCAAAGAACGTGTAGATAAAGCCTTTGAAAGTGCTTTAAAAATTGCCGAAGAACTGTCCAAGGCTCGTCAAAAAATATTAGGAGAAATCGAAAAAAGAATCGTGGCATTATTATTTGAATTGGGAATGCCGAATGCTACTTTAAAAATACAACACAGCGTGATTGATGCTGGCAATGATGGGATTGACCAAATAAATTTTTTATTCAGTGCTAATAAAGGCATTACCCCTCGTCAGCTGAAAGATGTGGCATCTGGGGGGGAATTTTCTAGACTTATGTTGGCAATCAAATATGTTTTGGGGGATAAACGCTCTCTACCAACGATTATTTTTGATGAAATCGATACGGGTATTTTGGGAGAAGTAGCCGTAAAAATGGGAAAAATGATGCGGGAAATGGCACAAAATATCCAAGTAATTGCCATCACGCACTTGCACCAAATTGCGGGACGAGGAAGCAAACATTTCTTTGTTTATAAAGACAATCGCTCCGAAAAAACTGTCAGTAAAATCAAAACCCTTAGCCAAGATGAAAGAATTGTTGAAATAGCTAAGATGATAGGCGGCGAAAGCCCATCGGAAAGTGCTATTCACAGTGCCATCGAAATCTTGGGGATTCATAATGTTTAACACATCAATACAATGAAAAAATTATTATCGATTTTATTGCTAAGTACCTCCATGGCTTGCAATCACCAAAATCAAGACGACGCAGAAAAATTAAAAAAAGAAGTATTCGCTTTGCATGACAAAATTATGCCTATCAGCATGAATTTGGAAGATTCCAAAGAAAATATCCTGAAAAAAGCACTCGAAAAGAAGGATTCTGTCAATGCTAAAATCATTGTAGCAAAGATTGACTCCTCTTACGCCATTATGGAGGTTTGGATGCAAAAAATCGGGGAAGTCAGTGATATGCCCGATAATGAAGAGAAAATCACCAAACTTCAGGAATTGAAAAAAGAAGGATTGGCATTGGAAGTCCTTACCAACGAAGCAAAAGCATTGGCTACAAAATATTAACATTCCCATAAGGCAATATTCTAAAGAATTTTGCCTTAATTTTTAATTATGAAAAATTATCTTTGGTTAATCATTGGTAGCATGCTGTGGGGGCTACTCAATTCTTGTCAGTTTTCGACAAGAAAGTTACCCATATTGGGTGCAAAAACCGTCATAAATGGAGATTCTGTTGAGCATAGCATTCCTCATTTTTCTTTTATGAACCAAGACAGTACCGAAATTACAGAAGCAAGCTATCAAGATAAAATCTATGTGGCAGACTTCTTTTTTACGACTTGTCCAACGATTTGCCCGGTGATGAAAAAGCAGCTGTTGCGGGTGTATGAAAAATATCAAACAAACCCCAAAGTGGGCATTCTCTCCCATTCTATCGACCCCAAGCATGATTCGGTACGAGTACTAAAAGAATATGCCTTGCGATTGGGCATTACAGAAAAAAACTCAAATTGGAATTTTGTTACTGGTAATAGAAAAGATATTTATAAAATAGCCCAAGAATCGTACTTTGTAACAGCCAAGGAAGACTCTGCGGCTGCCAGCGAAATAGTACATAGCGGGGCATTTGTTTTGGTAGATACCAAACGAAGGGTGAGAGGAGTATATGACGGTACGAATGAAAAAGAAGTGAGCAAATTATTAAAAGATATCGATGTTTTACTGAATGAAAAATAGACTATTTCAATCGTTGGGCTACCTATCTGTTGGCTTGGGTATATTTGCTTGCCAATCTGAAAGCCAGATAAAATTGGAGCAATATTACATTGGAGGCAAAGAGATATATGACCAAAATTGTGCCAATTGCCATCAAAAAGACGGCGGTGGTTTCAAAGAGTTATATCCCCCTATTGCCAACAGCGATTTTTTAAAAAATAAGAATCAAGTCATTCAAATCATTAAATTTGGATACACAGCCCCCCTGAAAGTCAATGGTAAAATTTATCACCAAGAGATGCCAGCGAACCCTCAGCTTCAAAAATTAGATGTAGCCGAATTGGTTACTTATATTTATAATGAATGGGGAAATGAAAAGAAAATAACAGAAATACATGAAATTGAGCAAGCATTGAACAAAAAATAATCAAATATTTTCGCCTCTGAAATAATCGTATCGGAAATCAAAGATTAATATTCAAACTTTGAATCATTAATTAGTATATTTGCAAATGAAGGGTATTGCGTGAAACAATACCTTTGATTTTTATATATTATCAGTGGGAAAAAGGGTATAAATTGTATGAAAGTTTTAAAATTCGGCGGCACTTCGGTAGGAACAATCGAAAGTATCAATCAAGTCATTCAAATCATTGAAGAAAATTTGAATGAAGGGCATAAAATTGCAGTAGTTTTTTCTGCCATGGGTGGTGTAACCAACAAACTGATAGAAATAGGCAAATTAGCCTCCATTTCTAATACTGAATATCTTGATATTCTTCAATCGGTAGAGGAAAGACATATTTTAGCCATCAAAGGTTTGATTGACATTAAAAATCAGAGTAGCAGTATTGCCAAAGTAAAGGGATTGTTTAATGAATTAGAAGATTTGTTGCGTGGTGTCACTTTGATTAAAGAACTTTCAAACAGAACTGGGGATTTGATAGTCAGTTTTGGAGAAAGGCTTTCTACGACCATTATCACCGAAACACTCAAAAACAGAGGTATTGAAGCTGAATTTTTAGATGCCAGAAAAGTAATTAAAACCAATGACAATTTTGGTTATGCCGAAGTAAATTTTGAGCTAACGAATAGTCTATTAAAAAAACATTTCTCCCAAACCAATCATCTTCAATGTATCACGGGCTTCATTGGTTCGACGATTGAGGGAGTGACGACGACATTGGGTAGAGGAGGCTCTGATTATACGGGGTCGATTGTTGGGGCTGCATTGAATGCTTCTGTGATTGAAATTTGGACCGATGTGGACGGTATGCTGACTTCTGACCCAAG
>CAYUFZ010000245.1:3227-4607 GCA_964444025.1 uncultured Emticicia sp. | reverse complement strand
CCTGGGTCATAATAAATATTTCCTTTTGCCATTTCTTTAAGGAATAATTGGAAATCTGTTCCTGTTCCTAAAGTTATGTTATTTCCATATTTGTATTGCCTTTGGATTGAGGTATTAGAAAGTGAAGGTACATAGCAGGCTTGGTTATGTTTTCTATTCCAATGCAAAAGCATTGATGCAAAACTCCAAGATGCGGTTTCATTTCCGTTTATGTCAACCAATGAAATTCGTCCGTTTGTATTTCTAATTTTACCACTTTCAACTTCAAAACCGATTAACTGCATTTCTAAATTTGTCAACGGATGTCTAACCCCGGTTTTATGTACTCCTCCAAAATTTATTCGGTCCTCTCTTCCAGTTTTGTCAGCATAACCGTATTGTCTTAAAAACGCTTCTGCTCCATCAGTTCGGTAAATTCCATCTGTTGGTTCCGGTGTCATTAAAGTAATGGTGGCAGAGTTTACTCTTGTAAAATTGGCAACACCAAACTGCTTTACTTCCCAACCTAAAAAGTCGGGTTCAGAATAACCGTTTGGTGTAATTCCTAATTCAGCTTCTAATGTGTAACCACCACAATTTGGCGCTTCACAAGCTATTAGATTTCCAAGTCTGTCGAGACGCTTAGATTTTATCCAACCTAATTGATGAATGCGAACCAATTCATTTATCAAGTCGGCCTTGTTATTTGCGACTTGTGGCAACTCGATAACTTTAAAAACACCGTGTTCAGATATGTTTTGTTGATTTGCAAACTCATTTGCAATTTTGGAATTTGGTTCCACGACGTAACCTAAAACAGTTCCATTTTTGGCAACTGAAAAGAACAAAAGTCTATCAGCAAGTCTTTGGGTCATTAATTCAGAAGGTGGATTTTGGCACTTTTGTAAGAAGCCTGAAAATCTAACTTCAGGATATTTAGGATAGAGTATAAGTTGTGCGTTTGGTGCAGGATACAAATTTCTGTCTTCTGCAATCCATGAAAAATTTATTGAAGCCTTAAAACGTTCTTTATTCCAGTCACCAGCTTCCTCATTTTGGATTTCGGAAATTGGTAAAATATTTAGAATTTCAAAGTTGCCACCGAAATAAACTTGATTTTTTGAATTGTCGTTTGGTGAAAGTTTTTTTATATAAATTTTTGTGCAACCGTTATCAATGAACAGCGATTTTAGATTTTGTAGAGTCATTGATTTTCAAAATTTCTTTTATAATATTCTTTCCAACGGCTTGTATTAATGGAGTTACAACGGAATTTCCAAATTGTTTATAGGCTTGATTGTCAGAAACAGGAATAATGAAACTATCTGGAAACCCCTGTAGTCTTGCACATTCTCTCGGAGTCAATCGTCTTGGGTTTAAACCGTCTTGTGGTATTAAAAT
>CAYUFZ010000245.1:0-3217 GCA_964444025.1 uncultured Emticicia sp. | reverse complement strand
GTTTTTTTTTTGCTTGTTGTATATTGCTCTGTTTTGTAATCATATTGTTAAAATTTCCGCTCCGTCTTTGTAATATCGCGCACTCATTGTTCTTGAAACACCATCTAAATTAGTCAGTCCATATCCAAATCCATTCCCTTTTGCCTTGTGTTTTTTTGCATATTCTTGTAGGTAATTCCAAAGCTTATCTGAAAGGGTGTATTTCGGATCGACAACTTCTTCTAAAATATCTCGAATGGCAAATTTTACGGTTCCCATTTTTGGAAACTCAAAAGTTTCTTTTCCATCAAAAACTTTGTTATTAAAGCCAACGATAATTATTCTCTCTCTGTGTTGAGGAACGAAATGCTGTCCGTCTAAAACTTTGAAGTGAATGGAATAACCTAATTCCTTTAGAGTTTCTTTGATAATTGTAAAGGTTTTACCCTTATCGTGAGAAACAAGATTTTTTACATTTTCCAGCATAAACACCTTAGGCTTTTTATGCTTTATTATTCTTGCAACATCAAAAAATAAAGTGCCTTGGGTTTCATCTAAAAATCCATGGGCCTTGCCTAATGCATTTTTTTTTGATACTCCAGCAATAGAGAACGGCTGGCAAGGGAAACCGCCTAACAAAATATCGTGGTCTGGTATGTCTTTTTCGCTAATTTTAGTTATATCGCCAAATGGAACTTCTCCAAAATTGGCATCATAAGTTTTCTTTGAATAAGTATCCCATTCACTTGTAAACACACATTTACCACCGAGATTTTGAAATGCTAATCTTATGCCTCCAATTCCCGCGAACAGATCAATAAATTTAAATTTCGGTGTCGTAGGAGGTGGAAATGGAATATCCCACTTTATTGGTAAATAATATTGAAAGTCGGGTTCTTCTGCGATGTTTAACGCGCAGTGTAAGTTTGTTAAATAATTTTTTGCTGTTTTCTTATAATACGGCGAAACATTATTTTTGTGATTCTGAAAAAAATGCGTCAAATAAGCCAAGTCGTTATTTTCTGTCTTGGTTATCTCTAATTTGAGTTTATTTTTTATGTCTGAATACTTCTTGCTCATTTGTGCTGCAAGTTCGTGATTTTTTATTGGAGACTTGAAGTCTCACTAAAAAAGTTTATGCAATTTGCTTTAAACGATTGAACGGTTTGCATCTCTTGAATGTAATGGTGATTGACTTTCATGCGAAGCATTTTTTGCGACTTAATGCTCGATTAATAGCAATTCTCAAATCTCTAGGACCTGTTGTGAGGTGTTGATTTTCTTAAAGCTCATTAGGCAATAGAAATTGGCCAGTATCAAATTTAGTTATCAACTCAACTCCAGTTAAATCATCTTTTAATGCTTGAAAACGCTCTTTTATAATTTCAGCGTCGGGAGCTTGAAAATATACCCTTTTCAAAGTAGCCATATTGCCAATAATTTGTCGGTCAATTGTCCTATTAAAAAAGGGAAAAGAATACCCGATAATTACAAGTGAATAGGTGTCTTTTGTGTTTTCAATTGCTTGTGCTACGATAGTTTTTTCTGCATTTTCGGATTCCCAAGCAAATGAAAGGGAAGAGTGGAGATTATTTAAATACGTCACAGCAGCAAAGCTTCTTGTAATTTGACTTACGAACTCTTTCTTAATAGGGACTTTTAGATTTGATGCATATTCATAATGGTGGAATCCACCGGTTGCATGAAACCCCGTTGTACCGTTTAATTTGTAAATACCAAACCCTTGATTACTTTCAGGACTTCCAAACTTTGATTTGACACTCAAATAATATTGATTGCTGTTTATCTCTTGTTGATCAGAATACTCTGAAAAGGATAGTTCAAATTGATAGTCATAATTCCACGAAAGAATACTTACATTCTTAGGTAGATTTGATATGTTGTTTATTAAAGAAGCAAAAAAAGTATCGTATCTGAAGTCTGGCTTATTTATAGCCTGCTCAAAAATAAAAAATACTGACATCGCATTTTTTAGTTTATTCAATTCTTTATACTTTCCTTTAATTGAAAGTTTTTTAGCAAATGTGTCAATACTTGCATGCTTTTCACTTTCTAATAACATCCATTTTAGCGATTCGATTAATTCGAGTTGGAGTTCTCTTTTAGTTTTATGTTCTATAACTTTAAGATCATCGAAACTGGAATCATCATCTAACTTAAATTCTTCGGATTCCAGTAGGTCAATTAGCTTTTTAATCCTTTCGGGAATTTCATGTACAATTGGAAGAGCGTGTCTGCTCGCTCCGGCTCCAAATAAGTATGTTATTTTATTCATTAAAGGCCTGTAGTTTAGATTAAGCTTAAATCAATGTTTCTGAGACGTGTTAGTTTTGGTTTTGACCCCGAAAACGGTCTACCATCACTAAGGTTTAATGTTTCTATTCGTAGTATCTACCCACAATTACAAAACTTATGTTATGACGGGTATTTTATTGCTTTGTTTTAACATGTAAATGCGTTTTAAATTGGATTCTGCTGACATTTGATGCTTTGGTTGCCGATTCATCTTTGGCGCCAGCACTAAAAATGTTTGCAACCGAAATTTTTCCGCCGAATTCAGAAGTCTCCTCTTCATTAGAGGAGACAGCAACGTCAAAAGCTATTTCCATGTATTTGCTGTCATTCACTCCTTCGCCGTATTTATTTTCTTGGATGTATTTGTGTCCTTCACGAAAACCGTCCGTGATTTGGATAATTGTCTGTTTAATAAATTCTTTTAGTTCCATTTTAAATTTTAAAATTTATTTCCCGAATCGCCATGAAAGCATATATCCGAAAACTGTTCCGAACATTACTCCAAACGAGCTTTTGTCAATATAGTCATGGTCTACAAGCCAAATAAGAAAACCGATCAAAGTGAGAGCAACTATAAGTGTAATAATGGTCTCAATTAAATAAGACCACTTTGTTTGTTGTCGAAAAAGTTTTAGGAGTTCACTAATTTCTTTGTGATTAAGTAAATATTTTATTTTTTCCCAAATCACTTTTTCTCCGTTTGAGGACACCTCATTATTCAACTTTTCTTCCATGTGTTTTCTGAGTTAACATGTAATATGCATGATATATAACACAAGTATAATCACAGCTACGCAATGCAACCACCAAAAGGTGTATTACTTAGTAACAAAAAAATCAGAAATTGTTGACAAAAAAGACAACCCCTACTCCATAATCTCCAACGGAACTCGCGCCATCAGAAGGGCGAGGATGGTGCCGC
>CAYUFZ010000244.1:1903-4630 GCA_964444025.1 uncultured Emticicia sp. | reverse complement strand
TGACCCAAATGAAATTGCTGAACTAAAAGAAGAATGTTCGCAAGAAGGGAAGATATATGTTGTCTTTGATGATGAAGATGGCTTGAGTGATACGGGCGAATTTGCCCATATTCAATTTGTCGGGCAATATGATGGTAAAGAAGTAATTTACGATGCTGTCATTGGTACTTTAAGATTAAATCATAGTAGCTTGGTTTTTGAGGAAGCAGAAAAAAGGGTGAAACAGATTTATCCAAATTATGTGGAATTGGATAAGCGAAAGCCAAACTTTCAAGCAGACGAAGAAATGGAGCTGATGCTTCAAGAAATTCTCGAAGAATTGGAGGAAGAGGAGGTTGTCAAAGTGGCTGAATTTGTGGAGGTTGATAATGACTTTGAATATGGCATCGGTTTGGATGTGGCTCTCAATGTCGAATTGATAGATGACGAAGTAATTGAAAAGTTTGTAAAAGACTACAATGCTGGCACTTTAGAATTAGATAAGACGCTTTACTCTTTTAAAAATGATGAGTTTGAATGATTTTTTAGGGGGGATTCTTCAAATCCCCCTAAAATCATCTCAAATATTCCCTAAAAACGCCATCGTATCTACCCCATCGGCGAAGCTGTCAATTTGTGGCATTTGTGCCTCTCCGAATCGTACAGCATTCATTATTTTTGAATCTTCCGACACAATACACTGAATTTTTTCTTGATGAGCATTCAATAATTCTTCCAAATGTTTTTGGCTTTCATACGTTTCGTAAAAGCAAACGGAAATGGGTGATACCAAGGCATCGTCTTCTTTCAACAGTAAAAAACCATTGTCAAAATGAGGTACTTTGTTAATCAAATATATTGATTTGTTGTAGTCATAGTTGTTATTGTATTTGTGATGTAGTCGTATGGTACTCCAATATTCAATTGCTTCAAAGAAATGATTAAAATCATAGCCTTTTGGGATATAAAGTTTGGAGACATTTCGGCAGCCGAGTCCAAAGTATTGAAAAATATCGTTGCCAAGATTGGCTAAATCAGATTTGCTTTCCTTTCCACTTAAAACTGCTACTGAAGTTCGATTTTTTCTGATAATTTTAGGAATATTCGAAAAGTAATATTCAAAATGTTTGGCGGTATTATCGCTTCCCGTAGCGATTAATGCTTCTGCATCGTTGAGTCTATCTACAATTTTAATGGTATTTTGCAAATGATTGTCCAATTCATAAAGCTTTTGTATCAAAAAACGCATGATGACGGAATCGTTGGAGCTGAGTTTAATCAGGGCGATGTTTCCACTCAAGACCACGCACATGAGGTCGTGAAAACCAACAGCAGGGACATTCCCCGCCATGACCAACCCAACTTTTTTCGCAACGATAGGGTTTTGTATGTTGTATTTATTGGTGAAATTGATTAAAAATTCCTCATTTAAATAGTATTCCGCAATATTTTTTAAAGCCAATTGCACAAAATCATTGGTAAACCAAGCATTTTCGTTTCTTGCAGCAGAAAAGAGGGCTTGAAGTGTTTCTTCATTTTGTGGGTTTTTTAAATAATTGCCAAGTTCGGAAAATGTAATAATATTTTTATTTGCTTGCATTATTAATAGAAAAAAAAGTTTCGAATTAAAATCTTACAAAAATACAAGTAAACTTAAACATCGAAGCGTTATATTTGTTTAAAATTTAATAAACTATTAAATATATAGAGAGAGTATGGCTATAATGATAACCGAAGATTGCATCAATTGTGGTGCATGCGAGCCGGAATGTCCGAATACTGCGATTTATGAAGGCGGAGTAGAATGGACTTGGTCAGGCGGTACGAAACTTACAGAAGTCGAATTGGAAGATGGTACAGTCATTGGCGGAAAAGACCCAATGAACCCTTTATCAGATGAATTTTATTATATTGTATCCGATAAATGTACCGAGTGTCATGGTTTCCATGAGGAGCCGCAATGTGCTGCGGTATGTCCGGTAGATTGTTGTGTCCCAGATCCTGAACACGAAGAGGATGACGAAACGCTTTTGGCAAAAAAAGCGTGGCTACATGCTGAAGAATAATTTTTTTTTAGCAACATTGAGAAAACTCCGAATTGAGCAATCAGTTCGGAGTTTTTTTTTGAATTTCTTAAAATTGTACAATATTAATATTTTATTTAATTTCGGAATAATATTTTATTTTTTAATATTATTTCAAAATAATATTCTAATTCAATATTTATATAATTATTTTAATATTTTGTATTATTTTAAAACATATAATTGCTTGTTTTTGTATTTTTTTAAAAAAATATTAATTTTTTTATACTTAAAATTTGGAATTAATTAATTTTTGTATAAAATTTGTGTCATAATTAAACATAGGGGTATTTAATTTAAACCAAAGAAAATTATGAGAAAAGCAATTTTTACAACATTATCTCTTATTGGGTCATTCGCTTCTTTAGCTCAAGAAACTGCAACAAAGGCAGAAGAGAAAAAAAGTCCATTTACTTTCTCCGGGTACGTTGATACCTATTTATTTGGGAACTTTAACGCTCCCAAGTCAAAATCAAATCTGGGTGCATCTGGTTATGAGCGGGCATTTGACCAAAAATCAGGTCAATTTCAAGTAGGTTTGGTTCAAACTAAAATGACTTATTCGACAGATAAAGTCGATGGTGTCATTGATTTGACTTTTGGAAATCATGCCGATTTAGGAAATTACGGAAATGTCATCGGAAGGCTTCCAAATTCAACAGGT
>CAYUFZ010000244.1:0-1893 GCA_964444025.1 uncultured Emticicia sp. | reverse complement strand
GGCAATCAAACAAGCGTACTTGACTTGGAGAGCAACGGATAAATTGGCTATTACGGCTGGGCAATTTGGAACACATATTGGATACGAAGTTATCGACGCCCCCGTCAATTTTAATTATTCTTTATCGAATTTATTCAATAATGGGCCATTCTACCATACTGGAGCAAAAGCAACTTTGGCTACCTCATCCAAAACTTCTTTTACACTTGGTTTGGTAAATGGAATTGACTCAAAAGATGATAATAATTCAAAATTGGCACCAATGGCTCAGTTTTATATCAATCCTGCTTCAGGTTGGAATGTATATTTGAATTGGATTGGCTCTGATGAAGGCGTAACTGCAAAATCGTATTATTCAATATTTGACTTAACCACAAGCTATCAAATTACGGAGAAGTTTTTATTGGGATTGAACGCAGCATACGGCAGTCAAGATAAATTAAATTGGGGTGGTGCGGCTGTATATGCTCAACAAGCTCTTAGTGACAAGTTTACATTAGGTATCAGATATGAATACTTTGATAATAAATCTGGTATCAGAAGCTTGAGAAATAGAGAAGGAATGGGTACGTCTGTCAATTCATTTACACTTACAGGAAATCTAACCATCTCTGATAATTTATTGTTCAAACCTGAATTTAGATTGGATAGTTATGCCAAATCTGCTGCTGGGAAAGCACAATTTGAGGATAAAGATGGAAATTATACCAAGGATTCTCAATCTACCTTTGGAGGAGTATTTATCTTTAAATTCTAATATATGATTGAAGAAAGGTTTAATACCTTTCTTCAGATTACACAACATCGCCTAAACACTAAAAACCAAATAATTTGTCTTTTTGTACAACAATTAAACCTGAGTCAAAATGAGAAAAAATCCGTTTCCTCTAATTATCATGATAGTTTTGGCTATCGCAGCATTGTTAATGCCCGCTGTTCCTTCGACAATAGTGACAGAAGGAATCGATACCGGCGATACCGCTTGGATGCTGGTCAGTACCGCTTTAGTCTTAATCATGACACCTGGATTAGCCTATTTTTACGGTGGAATGGTCAATACCAAAAATGTGATTTCTACGATGTTACAAAGCTTTATTGCAATGGGTGTTATATCGGTCATTTGGGTTTTGTTTGGATATAGTTTGGCTTTTGGAGAGTCAATCGGTGGTTTTGTAGGAAATCCCCTGACGCACTTCATGTTCAAGGGAGTCTTGGAAAGCAAACCTTGGTCTTTGGCACCGACTATTCCTTTGGTTGTTTTTGCATTTTTTCAATTGAAATTTGCAGTTATTACACCAGCATTGGTGACAGGTTCATTGGCTGAGCGTATTAATTTCAAGTCTTATGTATTATTCATTATTTTGTTCAGTGTTTTTGTATATGCACCGTTGGCACACTGGACATGGCATCCTGAAGGGTTTTTATTTCAAATGGGCGTATTAGACTTTGCAGGAGGTACCGTCGTTCACATGTCTGCTGGATGGGCAGCTTTGGCTGGAGCAATCTATTTGAAAAGAAGACGTGCCCACGTGGAAGGAAGCTTTTTGCCTCCGGCAAATATCCCTTATGTATTATTAGGAACGGGTTTGTTGTGGTTCGGTTGGTTTGGGTTTAATGCAGGCTCTGCATTGGGTGCCAATCCTTTGGCGGCATCAGCTTTTGCCACTACCAATACCGCCAGTCAATCCAACTCTAAAAACTGGTGTTGAGTCACTTTTCTGCGCCAAAGTATTGGATATATTCATTGTTTTATCTATTTTAGGAGCATATTTTGCCCCGAAAGCCCTTGTTTTCAATATACTTTACTATTAATTACATATACAAATAAGAGTTAAATGCAAGAAACATTGTCTGTTTATAACCCTGGCTATCTAATAGTAGGTTTATGCATTT
>CAYUFZ010000243.1:2701-4659 GCA_964444025.1 uncultured Emticicia sp. | reverse complement strand
AACGGCAGCTTTGGATGTCAAAAGTATGATGGCAGTAATGAAAGAACTCAAAATACTATCCTCCACGGGCAAGTCCGTGGCGGTAGTCACACATGACCTGCGATTAAAACAATTTGCCGACCGAATCCTCTACGTAAATAATGGAATAGTATCAGAAAACCCAACCGAAGAAGAAATTTTTCGGTAATCCTAAAAATATCATGAATGTTTCGATTTTGCATCGAAACCCTTTCTTAATTCTCCGAAACAAACAGCAAACTAACACATTTAGACAAAAATTTATTCATATATGGTACATTTAAAAGATTATAACCAATGAAAAAACAAATTCTAATATTAATCTCAATGGCTCATTTAATAAGCTGTGGGAAACAAGAAAAAGACTCCAATTTAGATAATCAATCATTAAAAAAAACACCTGAAGATAAAATAACTTTAATTGTAGCCGTAGGAAAAGTTGTACCCGAAAGCGAAATCATCAACCTATCAGCCCCCATGGGCGGGATTGTAAAAGCCGTCTATAAAAAAGATGGAGATACCATTGCTGGTGGTGAACCATTGGTACAATTAGACGATGACTTGGAACAAAGCAAAGTCAACGAAATAAAAATTCAAATACAATCTCAACGCATACAAATTGATATAGAACAGATTCAATTGAAAGAAGCTGAAATAAATCTTGGAAATAAAAAAACGCTTCTAACAAAATCCAAACGACTGGCTATCAATGGAGCCGAAACTCAACAATCTATTGATGACCTTGCGGATGAAATCAAAGTTCTTGAAATTAGCCTTAATCGACTAAAAACAAACATCCAACTAGCCACAAGTAAGCTCCATGAGTTGGAGGCACAATTCAAAACAGCAATCACAGAAGCATCTAAAAAACGATTTTTATCGCCTTATGATGGAACACTCCTAGATATTCAAGTAAACAAAGGAGAAGCTATCAACCAATTTGCCCCTTATGCCGAATTTGCTCCAAAAGGTAATTTAATCGTGAGAGCAGAAGTAGATGAACTTTTTAGTTCACAACTCAAAATTGGACAAAAAGTAGAAATACGCAACACTGGAAGCGATGGTATTATTGCTATGGGCGAAATAGATTTTATTGCCCCGTATCTAAAAAAGAAATCACTATTTTCTGAAAAAGCAGACGACCAAGAAGATCGGAGGGTTCGAGAAATCCGCATTAATATCCTTGGCGACAGCAAAGTAATCATTAATTCAAAAGTTGAATGTAAAATCAAATTATAAGATATGCTACGAACGGCTTTTAAATTTATCAAATACGACAAATCCAAAAGTATTGGCGTAATCATCGGCATTGTCATCAGCATATTCCTGATAGGTCAGCAGATTGGTATTTTAGGATTTCTTACGAGTCTTATGGGCGGAATTGTCGAAAATTCGAGAAAAGATATTGGAGAAATCTGGGTAGTAGATAATATTACACAAAATGCAAATGAGCTAAGTAAATTAGATGAACGGCTAATAAGGGAAATCCGAAGTGTTGAAGGAGTCGAAAACACCTATCCCGTGGTAGCTGCCAATAGTATGGTAAAATTTCAAAATGGAAAAACTGCCTCCGTTGTACTTATCGGAAGTGAAGCCCCCTTATTCGTTGCAGGACCAAACAAGAATAGAATCAACAAAGGTAATTTAGAAGATTTAACCTTAGATGCTTCTGTTTCGGCTGAATTTTTTGACGAAAAGAACTTTGATAGTTCTGTTGAACTCGGTACCAGAGTGGAAATTAATGGCAAAGAAGCATTCATTCGTTTGCAAACAAAAAATGCACGTGGTTTTGGAGGGTCTTTTTTCTATACCACTCTCAGCAAAGCAAGATATTTCGGAAACTTCCCCGATACTAAAGTCAGTGCCATCGCAGTTAAAGTAAAAAAAGGCTTTGATGTACAGAGGGTTGTTGCCAATATTAATGATAAATTTTACGGAAT
>CAYUFZ010000243.1:0-2691 GCA_964444025.1 uncultured Emticicia sp. | reverse complement strand
TTTCTTTAAATTTACAGTGAGCTGAGTTGGATCTTTATAAACAACATCAAGATCCAATGATTCTTTTTTAGTATCAGCGGCTTTTTTATTATCGGACTGACACTCTACTCGTCGGCACTCGACCGAATAAAAGATTATGGAACTTTGAAAGCAATAGGAGCGACCAACGGATATGTTCGTAATCTAATTCTTGTACAAGCATTTATCTTCGCTTTAATAGGATTTTCCCTTGCGTTTTTATTACTAAATGCTTTTAAAAACGGGGTAGCTAACGCCGGCCTTATCATTCATTACTCTTCTGTTGAAATTCTCGGATTATTTATCATCACTGTTTTCATTTCTGTCGGAGGTTCTTTTTTCGCTATCAAAAAAATTAATAATGTTGAACCTGCTTCTGTATTCAGAGGCTAGAAAAATCATAGACACATGAAGAAACTGATATTCATCATAAGCACAATAATCTCCTATTCTTTATCTGCTCAAATCACCTTGAAAGAATGTATCGAAAGTGGATTAAACAATAGAGCCAACATTAAATCTGCCAAATCGGATGTATTTTTAGCTAATTTGAAAAGCATCGAAAGCAACGCTAAGTATTTGCCACAAATTGCCTTGGCTTACGATTACCGATACAATCCACTCATCCCTACTCAGATAGTGCCTGTTGGAAAATTCAGCCCTAGCCCCACAGATGAAACAAGGGCAATAAAATTTGGAACAAACTGGCAACAAAATGCCGGCATCACGGTTTATCAGCCGATTATTGATTTTACGATTAAAAATAAAATCAAGGAAAGTAAACTGAATGAAGCCCTAGCTAACATTGACTTGAAGCAATCTCAGGCTGATTTATCTTTCGAAATTGTAAAAACATATAGCCAAATAATTTTATTGGGCTATCAAGTAGATGAGGCTGTTTCGGACACCCTGCGAAGTTTCCAATCTTATTCCATTATTCGGGCAAAATATATAGAAGGAAACGTGCTAAAAACAGAATTAAATACCAGTCTCGTAAACCATTATGCCAATATGACGAACTTTAAGAAAAGTTATGCTTCGCTCGTAAATGAAAAAATATATCTGCATTACCTAAGCAATATTCCATTGGAAAGAATATTGGGTGAAACATATACCCCTATTCCCTCTTTCTTATTGGCGGATAAATCAAATAGTGCGGCGATACAATTTGATTCTTTCCCGAATTTTCAGAAATTAAAAACCAAAGAATTACTCATCAATCAGCAGATTACAACTGAACGTTCCAAATATTCTCCTATTATTAGTTTTCAAGGGTATTTGGGGGCAAACCAATTCAGCAATTCTTTCAATCCGTTTTTAAATAATTATTTCGGGAATAGTTATTTAGGGCTATCTATTAAAGTTCCTATATTCCCTACCGACAAATCGCTTACTGTTGAAAAGCAATTAAAAACCCAATTACAAGTCGTAAATAACCATAAGGAAGAATTAATGCTAGAAACCAATAAGAATTTACTCCAAAAAAATATAGAAATCGACAGAATTGAGTCAGAAATACAAATTGCCGAAAAATCCATTATTCTGCAAAACGAAAATGTAAAACTGTATCAAGAAAGACTACAAAGCGGACGATTTACTACTTTGGAACTCAATATACAAGAAGCCGAATTACAAAAATTATCAATTCTTTTGAAACAATTAAAAGCACAATTAATCAAGAATTTAGTTGAAAAATCATACCTCAGTGGTGAACTTATCCAAAAAATAGAGCAATGGTAAGTGACAAACAATTTGCTGTAAAAACAAGTACGAAAAATAAAACAGCCAATAGACACTTGACGACAAAGAAAGTTCTTTCGAGAGTTGTTCAACTATGTCGAATCATCTTTGGTCTTTTAAAATTTTATCAATAACTTGCCATAGTGTTGTGTTTTAGCAATGCACCATCATTTATATTTTAAAATCTATTCAATAAAAACAATGAATTATTTAGCTGATTCTAGTCGCTACGACAACATGGAATACAGAAGATGTGGTAGAAGTGGCTTGAAACTCCCGGCGATTTCTCTGGGTCTATGGCATAACTTCGGGGGAGTCGATGTGTTTGAAAATTATCGAGACATGCTTCGTACCGCCTTCGATAAAGGAGTTACTCATTTTGATTTAGCAAATAACTATGGCCCTCCACCTGGCTCTGCTGAAGAAAACTTTGGTGTTATCTTCAAAAAAGACTTCCTTCCCTATCGGGATGAGCTTGTCATTTCATCAAAAGCGGGATATTTGATGTGGCCGGGCCCTTATGGCGAATGGGGTTCGAGAAAATATGTTATGGCAAGTTGCGACCAAAGCCTCAAGCGAATGGGCTTAGACTATGTAGATATTTTTTATTCTCACCGATTTGACCCCAATACCCCATTGGAAGAAACGATGGGAGCATTGGATAGTATTGTTCGTCAAGGAAAAGCATTGTACGTAGGTATCTCAAGCTATACTGCCGAACAAACCCTCGAAGCTGTGAAAATTTTAAAGGAATTAGGCACTCCTTGCCTGATTCATCAGCCAAAATATTCGATGTTGGATCGTTGGGTAGAAGCACCAACGCCAGCAGGTAGTTTGCTAGATGTCTTAGGTGATAAAGGCATCGGTTGCATTCCTTTTTCACCTTTGGCTCAAGGTCTATTAAGTAACAAATACCTCAATGGCATTCCAGAA
>CAYUFZ010000242.1:0-4710 GCA_964444025.1 uncultured Emticicia sp. | reverse complement strand
TTATCGTGAGGCTCAAAGTTTAATAAGCTTCCCTGGTGGTCATAATGAGGGTTTCCCGGATACTTCTAAGCAATTATTCAAAGAGGTTTATGCAGCTGTTGAGGCAGGAAAACAACCAGAAAATCCAACTTTCCCAACTTTTGCGGATGGTTTGCGTGAATTAATCATTTGCGAGAGAATCATCGAAAGTCATCGCAAGCAATCTTGGGTGAAGATTTGAGTTTGGTAAGTATTTTTTTAACAGAGTCGGCAATTTACCGACTCTGTTTTTTGTTTTATCAATGCAAGAAATGTCTAATTCCTGTCAGCACCATCGAAAGCCCATGTGTATTGCAATAATCTATTGATTCTTTATCTCTGATAGAACCTCCTGGCTGAACAACTGTTGTAATGCCAGCCAAATGTGCTATCTCTACGCAATCAGGAAATGGGAAGAATGCTTCTGATGCCATCGCTGCTCCGTTTAAGTCAAATCCGAATGTTTTTGCTTTGTCAATCGCCTGTTTCAAAGCATCTACTCTCGAGGTTTGCCCAACACCACAAGCCAACATTTGTCCGTCTTTTGCCAATACAACGTTGTTGGATTTCAGATGCTTGCAAATTTTAAGAGCAAATTCTAAAGCTTTTATTTCTTCTTCGGTAGGAGCTTTGTCGGTGGCAACTTTGAAATCTGTTGCAGTTTCCATCGAATTGTCTTTGTCTTGTTCCAATACGCCATTCAAGAGGGTTCGGAATTGTTTTTGACTGACTTCTACTGTTTTTCTGATAAGTAATCGACGGTCTTTTTTCTTTTTTAATATTTCTAAGGCATTCTCGTCGAAGCCTGGAGCAATTAAAATCTCAAAAAATAATTTATGTAATTCTTCGGCGGTTGCTAAATCAATCACTGAGTTTGATATTATCACTCCTCCAAAAGCCGAAACTGGGTCACATGCTAAAGCATTCAAATAGGCATCTTTTGAACTTGAAGCACTTGCCACTCCGCAAGCGTTATTATGTTTGACAATCACAAATGTATTTTCTGTAAATTCATCTATCAATCGTACACAAGCCTCCACATCCATCAGATTGTTATATGACAATTCCTTTCCGTGAATTTGCTCAAACATAGCATCTAAATCTCCATAAAATGCGGCATTTTGATGTGGGTTTTCGCCGTATCTCAATACTTTTTTAGGTAAAATTCCGAAGTTTTGTGTGGCAGTATAAGCATCTTGTGCAAAATAATTATGAATAGCAGTATCGTAGCTTGAGCTCATCATAAATCCTTCTTTGGCATATCTTCTTCTGTCTTCCAAATCGGTTGAACAGTTTTTTGCCTGCAAAATATCATAGACATCATCGTATTGCTCTCGAGAAGATACAATCAATACATCATTAAAGTTTTTTGCAGCTCCTCGAATCAAAGAAATACCGCCAATGTCAATTTTTTCAATGATATCTTCGTCGCTCGCTCCCGAAGCTACTGTCTCAACAAATGGATACAAATCTACAATAACCAAATCAATCGATGGTATTTCGAATTGAGCGGCGGTCTGAATATCGCCTTCATTGTCACGACGATAAAGGATTCCTCCAAAAATTTTAGGGTGTAAAGTCTTCACTCTTCCACCAAAAATAGATGGGTAACTTGTTAAATCTTCAACTGCTGTAACGGGTATCCCCATGTCTTCGATGAATTTTTGTGTTCCACCGGTTGAAAAAATTTGAACGTCATGCTCGTGTAACAATTGTACGATTTTGTCTAATCCGTCTTTGTAATAAACCGAAATGAGTGCCGATTGTATTTTTTTGGTCATTTTTGAAATGAATTTTGCTTATTGTTTTTTTACAAAATAAGGTATTTGAGGTCTTACTGAATGCCGTCTGAAATACCGTTGCAAATTTACGTTTTTTTCTTGTTTTGATTTGTTTTTAAATAAAAAACATTGCCTAAATTATAGTTTTTTATATTGAATGGGTTTTTGGTGTAATTTTATAAACAAAGTCTTTCTCGAAAAAATACAATTTATTGGTTTTTTCGAGATTGCCAAGTGATTTCTTCTGCACCAGATTCGTGGCACATTTTTCGAGATAAAACAAATAAATAATCGGACAATCTATTGAGATAGCGGATAATCAGGGGATTGACTGCCTCTCGCTCATTCAATCGGATACATAGCCTCTCGGCTCTTCTGCATACTGTTCGTCCTACATGTGTAAATGCAACGGCTTGATTTCCACCAGGCAATATAAAGGCTCTCAAGGGCGGCAAATCGGAATCCATTTCATCTATTTGTTGTTCTAAAAATACAATATCTTCTTCCAATAAATCAGGAATTTGCCTTTTTTTAACAATCTCTGGCTCAGATGCCAAATCCGAGCCAATCGTAAATAATCTGTCTTGGATTTCTTTGAGAATATGCTTTCTGTTTTGGTTGATGCTTTGCTCTGCAATTAAACCAATCCATGAGTTTAATTCATCGACTGTTCCGTAGGTTTCTATTTTTATTTCTGCCTTGCTGATGCGTGTTCCTCCAACTAAAGAAGTCGTGCCGTTATCGCCTGTTTTGGTATAAATTTTCATCGTTTTCTTGATATGTATGTCTTTATCAACAAATATTTTACAATTTAGTTATTCCTTGAGGTGTGTTTGTTTATTCTTAAAGATTAATTTTTTCACAAAAAATCAAATTGTATCAATTCTCTGACCTAACTTTGTGTCGAGAAGAGAACAATTTTCTTGGCAATTGGCAAGAAATTACAATCATACAAACTATCTTTATATTATGTCAATATCTAGTGTTTTTTTTAATTTTTGGAGAAAAGCATCGATGCCGATTTTGGTTGCTGCCCTGATGCTTTGTTATTTTAATTTACCAGACAATGCGGCGATTCATCATAATTCAAGCGGTGACCCAGATGTGTATATCGACAAACAAGATTTCTTTTATATAGCTCTTGCCGTGATTATTATTTTTAATTTTTTGTTAAATTTATTAAGAACGAGTGTCCAAAAGGTGGATTTTGCCAAATTAAATCCTGCCAGTATTTGGGCAAATAATGCGAAAAATCTAAACGAATTGCTTGAAAGCTGGTTCAATGCTTTTATTGCAGTTGCCAATACGTACTTGGCATTCGTTTTGTTAGGTCTGAAAAGAGTCAATGCTACTTTGGGGCAAAAATTAGATTTTAATTATAATTGGCTGTTGTTGGCTGGGCTTGTTTTATTAATGGTTTTGTTGTTTTTCTTACCTATTCGCTTGTTATTTTCCAACCCAAGTGAAAAATAATAAATTTGGCTTAATTTGAGATGATGGAGTGGACGATTGAAAAATACAACTATGTGTTGCCGGATGAAAAAATTGCCAGATTTCCGGTCGAACCCAGGGATACTTCCAAATTACTGATTTACAGACAAGGGAAAATAGAGGAAACTCTCTTTCGTGAGCTGAAAGAGTACATTCCAGAAAATACTTTTTTAGTATTCAATAATACAAAAGTGATTCCCGCAAGGCTTTTTTTTGAGAAAAAAAATGGTGTTTTGATTGAAATTTTTTTGCTCAACCCAGTATTGCCTTCTTCTATTGTTTCTCAAGCCATGGAAACAACAGGCTCGTGTGTGTGGGTGTGTATGATAGGAAATAAAAAAAGGTTCAAGGAGAAAGTTTTTGCAAATTATACCATCAGTACAGAGCATGAATCTATCGATTTGGAACTTGGGGCTGAATTGATAGATTCGGAACAAAATTTGGTTAAGTTTACTTGGAATGACGACCGAATGTCTTTTGCCTCAATCGTAAAATTTTTTGGGCAAATACCGCTTCCTCCATACCTGAAACGACAAACAGAGCATCGGGATTATGAAACCTATCAGACTGTTTATTCCCAAAAAGAGGGGGCGGTGGCAGCTCCTACTGCTGGTTTGCATTTTACTGATAGGGTTTTTGAAGAGTTGGCATCTAAAGAAGTAAAACACGATTTTGTAACTTTGCACGTGGGAGCGGGTACTTTTCAACCCATAAAAGTAAAAAATGTGCTGGAGCATCCCATGCACTGCGAACAAATTGTTTTTGAAAGGTCGTTTATAAAAAATCTATTGGATAATGCCAATTTTGTCATTCCTGTCGGAACTACCTCCATGCGTTCGTTGGAAAGCTTATATTGGTTTGGGGTAAAATTGTTGCAAGGGGAGGAAAGATTTTTTATTGAGAAATTGTTTCCGTACGAAAGCATCGAACAAGAAATTTCTCTTGAAAATTCATTGAAAGCGATTCTTCGTTGGATGGAACACAACCAATTCGATACAATCATCGGAGAAACCGAAATATTTATTTTTCCATCGTATCGGTTCAGGGTTTGTAAAGGAATTATTACCAATTTTCATCAACCAGATTCGACGCTGATGTTATTGGTAGGGGCATTGGTGGGCGATGATTGGAAGAAAATTTATGATTTTGCCTTAGAAAATGATTTTCGTTTTCTGAGTTATGGTGATTCTTCGCTTTTGATTCCGTAATTTTGTGGCTCAAAATTCGTTATCATTTATCTATTATACATTATTTTATCAATGTTTTCATGAAAAAAATATTAACTTCAATTTTTCTTTTGCTGAGTTTTTTGAGTTTCTCGCAAATTAGACCTACTTTTCAATATGGTTTAAAAGCCGGAATCAGTGACTCAAAAACGGCTATCATTAATAATCGAACCAATATTTTGTCACGATTCCGA
>CAYUFZ010000241.1:0-4765 GCA_964444025.1 uncultured Emticicia sp. | reverse complement strand
TTGATTTCATTTTTCTTTTTATACGACCGAATTTCCCGACTCTCCAATAAACGTTTCAGCTCAATTTCCCCTGCCGCATCACTCACCAACTCATCCAATCCTGATAAATTCTTTTGATAATTTTTGGACAATAAATCCACTTTTTTCAGCCTAGATTCAATGGCATTTAATAATTCGACATCATCAAATGGCTTGGTGATATAATCATCCGCCCCCATTTCCATGCCTTTTCTAAAATCCGAACGATCTGCCTTAGCTGTTAAGAAAATAAATGGAATATTAGCAGTGTCGGGTGTTTTGGAAAGAAGCAACAAAACTCCGTAACCATCCATGATAGGCATCATGATGTCGCAAATGATTAAATCTGGCTTTTCGAGATGAGCTTTTTCGACTCCTACTCGCCCATTTTCAGCCGTAATTACCTGATAATCGGCTAGCTCCAATATCTCTGCTGTATTTTCTCGTATTTCTACATTATCTTCGATTAATAATATTTTTTTCATTCGTATTTAAAGTATTAAAAAGATTAATAGTTGAGGCAAATGATTTTGTTACATAAAACGTTTTAATTGGACAACAAAGGTAGTTCCTACATTTTCTTTGCTGGCAAAAGTCACCTGACCTTTCAAGAGACCAACATAATGAGAGACAATACTCAAGCCCAAGCCCGTTCCTTGAATTTCGCCTGCATTGCTAGACCTGAAAAAACGCTCAAAAAGATGTTTTTGGTCTGATGCCGGAATACCGATGCCATTATCTTTGACCGAAATATTCACTTCTTGCTCATTGAGTGCAAGTTCGACAGAAATGACTGTATTTTCGGGGGAAAACTTAATTGCATTAGATAATAAATTTATCAAAATATTTCGAACCAAATTTTTATCCAACGAGACCTCACACAGCCCATTGGTTAAGCAAGCAACAGCAATTTTTTGACCAATTTTAGCGATGCTTTGCAATTCTTGGACGATATTTTCAACAAACTCCCTCAGATCAAATTTTTCGATATTCAAAAAAACTTTTCCCTCTTCCAGCTTATTTAAAGACAAAAAATCATTAAGAATTTCCGTCAAATTCTTCACCGAAGCTTTGATTCTATTGATGTGTTTTTTTCTTTTTTCCTCCTCACCCGTTGAAGCATATTTATCCACCAAAGACAAAGAAGACAATATCGTAGCCAAAGGTGTACGAAACTCATGCGATGCAATAGAAATAAATCGAGATTTCATCGAATTGACTTCCCTTTCCCTGACCAACGACCTATCCAATTCATCTTTGATTCTTTCTAAATTTTGAATTGCTTCTTTTAGTATTAAGGTACGTTCTTCGACCTCCCTTTCCAATTCGGATTGGTACAACATTAATTGTTTTTCGGCACGTTTTCGGATAGTTACATCGATAATAAAAGCAATGACATAGCTACCTGCGGCATTAGAATAAGGGCTTAAACTTACCTCGACCGAAAACTCCGAATCATCTTTTCTTCTGGCAAATAACTCGACATTTGCCCCCATTGCCCTTGCATGCGGACTCGACTGATAGTCATATCTTTGGCTGACGTGTTTATCTTTTAGCCTTTTGGGAATAAGCATTTCGACAGGTTGTCCCAACAATTCATCAGACAAATACCCAAACATTCTTTCACAGCTGGGATTTACCCGAATAATTTTACCTTCCTGATTGGTTATCAAAATAGCCTCCGTAGCAAACTCAAAAATTGCTTCGACTTGGTTTAGCATAACTTTTTCAACATTTGAAACTTGAAATTGATTCATCGGGCAAAATAGTAAATAGATTCAAAGACAAAATATGACGAAAATCAGAAAAATAGAAATCTTGAGCTATTCCAAGAAAATCATACAATTATATGAGCAATATCATAAAAAAACCTTTAAAAATAATCAAAATTTGTGACTTAAACTCGGAATATTTCAATTCTGCAATAAATAATCAGAAAATGACTATGAGAGTTGAGAGCATGAAAACGGATGAATTGAATTCTAATGATTGTTTACCTAAAAAAAGAAGATGAAATTAAGTGTTAGCAGTGAAATAAAAACAAACGAATTAATCAGACAATTCAGCGAGATTTATCCGTATCTCAGGCTCGAAATATATCATAAAGGGCGTGAAATGGGTGATGCTGCCCACCAAGCAAATTTATCAGACATCATCAACAATAAAACATTCGAAAACTTTGAGATAATCTCCGAAATGACCGTAGCTGAAGTAGAAACTTCCTTTTGGGAAAAAATGGGCATTCAAATCTCAATTTTTAGAAAATCAGGCAGAACTTGGCTGGAGTCTTCCTACACCAATTATTGGTCATTGGAAAAACAAAATAATCTTGGCAAAGAGCTGAACGATTTCATGAATGTTCCACCTCAAAAATTCAAATCATGAATACCATTATTCAGCCAGAAACAACTACTGCTTGCTATCACTGTGGCGAAACTTGTAGCCATGAAGATTTGGTTTATGACGAAAAACATTTTTGTTGCAATGGCTGTCGTACTGTTTATGAAATTCTACAAGACAAAAACCTTTGTACTTATTACGACCTCAACCAACACGCCGGCACTAGTCTAAAAGCTCGGTATCTTGAAGGTAGATTCGACTATCTACTGGACACAGAGATATCCTCCAAAATTTTAGACTATCAATCTGAAAGCCTTTGTAAAGTTACTTTTTACGTCCCTGCAGTTCACTGTAGCTCTTGTGTATGGCTCTTAGAAAACTTCAATAAAATTAGGAAAGGCGTTTTATCAAGTCGCCTAAATTTCTTAAAAAAAGAGTTATCTATCAGTTATGACCCTAAAAACGTAACTTTAAAAGAAATAGTAGCGTTGCTCACGACACTCGGGTATGAGCCATTGATTAATCTGGAAAGTGCAGAAAAAAACACAGAACCCGACGTTACAAACAGAGAGCTTATCTTGAAAATTGGGATTGTGGGTTTTCCCGAATATTTTCATTTGGATTTGAAAAATATTATTGATGCTACTTACCAAAGATTTTTTTTATATTTTAACTTTATCCTCTCCATACCCATCTTTTTTTATGGTTCAAGTGAATATCTCAAGGGTGCATGGATTTCTGTTAGGGAGAATATTTCTAAAAAAACAAATATTTTCAGTGTAGATATTCCCATTGCAGTAGCGATAATTACGCTTTATGGACGAAGTATTTACGAAACATTTATACACCATTCGGCTGGCTATTACGATAGCTTGGCTGGCTTGGTATTTTTTCTTTTGGTAGGTAAATGGCTTCAACAAATTACTTATCATTATTTGTCTTTTGAACGAAATTACAAGTCCTATTTTCCATTAGCGGTAAAAGTCAACAGGGAAGGGCAAATCGCTTATCGAAATGTAATGGAACTACAAAAAGGCGATATTATTTTTGTACACCATCAAGAGCTAATTCCGGCAGACGCAAGCATCCTTAGCGGCAGAGGAATGATTGATTATGGCTTTGTGACGGGAGAGTCTGACTTAAGCAATGTCTCAATTGGAGAGATTGTTTACGCTGGAGGCAGGCAGATGGGAGAGCGACTCGAACTTTTGGTACAAAAACCAGTATCTCAAAGCTACCTCACACAACTCTGGAATAATGAAGCTTTTGATAAAGAGAAAATAATGCCTACAACAGAGTTGGCTAATTTATTCAGTAAATATTTTACTTTTATTACCTTTGGCTTGGCTACAATTTCGGGAATATACTGGCATTTTTACCAACCCGATTTGGTTTGGAATGCAGTCACGGCAGTTTTGATGGTGGCTTGTCCCTGTGCCTTAACTTTGTCGATGCCCTTCACGATGTCCACCACCATGGCTATCTTCGGGAGAAATAAATTTTATGTAAAAAACCAAGGAGTTATTCAACTATTAAACGAAGTTGATACCATTATTTTTGATAAAACAGGAACCCTCACCAGCAATGATGCCCATAAAATTCAATATTTTGGAAGGGCATTGACTAACGAGGAGAAAAAAATAATCAAAAGAATAGTGGCTCAGTCTGCCCATCCCATTAGCTCGATGATTAAAGATTTTCTATCGAACGAAATAGAAAGCGAAGATTCAATTATCTATTTTAACGAAGAAAAAGGATTGGGAATTACGGCAAGCATTGGGGAATTTGGTATAAAAATCGGAAAAAAAGGCTTTATTGAAACAAGCGAAACAATTATTGAAAACAAAACCAATACATTGATAGAAATCAATGGAAAATATGCTGGACAGTTTGTAGTGGATACCAAATTTCGCAAAGACTGGTCGCTTATTTTAAAGCAACTAAAACTAAATTTTCAACTTTACCTACTTTCTGGAGATACCCCTGCTCAAAAGTCAGAATTAGCAAAGATTTTTGAGCCGAACAAGCTTTTTTTTCATCAAAAACCACAAGATAAACTCGATTTTATCACAGAAAGACAACACGAAGGCAAGCATGTTTTGATGATTGGCGATGGATTGAACGATGCAGGAGCTCTACGCCAAAGTAATGACCAAGCACAGCAAATACACAGTGGATATTTTTCGATAGATAAAAAGAACAAATTAGTTGACCCAAGTACCAAGAGAGCCAAAAAAGGCGAAGAAGCAGAATCAGATGATATTTCGGCTTATGATTTGATTATGAAAGATAAAGAACGCCTATTGAGTTTTGATGAACCAAGGCGTTTTATCTTTTCGCACTCAGCCCTTAAAGAAGGTTGGGACAATCCGAATGTGTTTCAGATATGTGCCTTAAAACACGTAGA
>CAYUFZ010000240.1:0-4775 GCA_964444025.1 uncultured Emticicia sp. | reverse complement strand
TGGTATCAGTTTTCGAAAAAGCATCCATATTGTTGCTCAAATAGGCAAGCGTAACACATTCCGCCTCTTCAATATGCTCTGCTCTATACTCTGATTCTTTACGAACATCTTTCACCAAAAGTTTGCCCTCAGCAGATTCAAATCTTGAAGCAAACTCCTCTGCCGATATTGATTCGATGGTATCTAACTCTTTACCAGATTCTTTCCAAGCGTTTATTCCACCCGACAAATAGCCAACGATGTTATCATATCCAACCCTTGACAATCGAGTGATGACTTCTTCTATGTTTTCTTCCTCAGCAACAAATAAAATTGGTTGCTCAATATCCGTAATCAACGTTCCAACCCAAGGAGCAAAATCTCCTTTAATTCCAATATTAATTGAATTTGGGACAAATCCTTCTTTGAAAGTTTGGGCGGGTCTTGTATCTATCATCACAGCCCCCAATTCGTTGGCAGCCACTTCAAAAGCTTCCGCCGAAAGAGCTTGTACATTCGTTTTTACTTCGTCTAATTCCTTAGCCCCTGTTTTATTTAGCATTACATTTTTAGGGAAATAATACGGAGGAGGAGTCAATCCGTCCGTGACAGCCGCAATAAATTGCTCTTTGCTTTGTTTTTGCAAGGCATAATTTACCTTCTTTTGATTTCCCAAAGTATCGTAAGTTTCTTTACTCATGTTTTTTCCACAAGCAGAACCAGCTCCATGAGCAGGATAAACAATCAAATTATCAGGCAACGCCATGATTTTCTCGTGAAGAGAAGTAAATAAAAAGCCCGCCAAATCGTTTATGGTCAAATCAGATTTTTGAGCCAAATCAGGTCTCCCCACATCCCCAATAAACAAAGTATCACCTGTAAAAATACAATGTTCATTTCCAGTTTCATCTGTCAATAAATAACAACTTGACTCCATCGTATGTCCAGGCGTATGGATTACCTTAATTTTAAGCTTTCCTACTTCCAACACCTGACCATCTGTCGCCAGCAAACAATCAAAACTTGGTTTTGCATTGGGGCCATAAACAATGGTTGCCCCTGTTTTTTTGGATAATTCGAGATGCCCTGAAACAAAATCGGCATGAAAGTGAGTCTCAAAAATATACTTGATTTTTGCCCCATTTTTATCAGCTTTTGAGATATAAGCATTTACTTCTCTCAATGGGTCAATGATAGCCACTTCACCCTCCGATTCGATGTAATAAGCACCCTGAGCCAGACATCCTGTGTAAATTTGTTCAATAATCATGTTGATTTCAATTTTTAGGTTGTTATGATAATATTTGTGTTCACTTAGAAAAACAATTCTTTTCCGATAATATAAATTCCCATAATCAAAACAAAATAACCGAAGGCAGGTTTTAATTTAGCATCAGATACTTTTTTTGATAAAATACTTCCGACAATAATTCCGACAATAGCAACCAAAGAAAAAATGCCCAAGAAAGTCCAGTCTATACTTTCATTTCCCTTTAAATCACCCAAAAAACCAATCAACGATTTCATGGCAATAATAACCAACGAAGTGCCTACGGCTTGTTTCATTTGAAGTTTTGCCAATAAAACCAATGCCGGAATGATTAAAAACCCACCGCCAGCACCAACAAATCCCGTGATTGCCCCCACGACTACCCCCTCTAATAAAATCAAAGGATAATTATAAGATATTTCGGTGGTAGCCTCTTCCGAAGAAGCCTTGTTTCCCCTAATCATTGTATAAGATGCCAATATCATCAACACCGCAAAAAACATAAGAATTGCCAATGGTTTGGTTAATTCAAACGAACCAATATTCATGATGTGGTGGGGTACCAACGGCACTAGATATGAACGAGTGATATATACGCTAATAATGGAAGGAATCCCAAAGACAATCGCTGTTCTCCAATGAACATTTCCTTGGGAAATATGGCTAAAAGAGCCTATTAGGCTAGTCAGTCCAACAATAAATAAAGAATATGCTGTTGCCAAAACGGCATCCACAGAAAATAAATAAACCAATATCGGAACAGTCAAAATTGAGCCACCCCCACCAATCAATCCCAATGTCATTCCCATTAATAATGCCCCTACGTATCCAAAAACTTCCATTTTTTTTTAATTTTAATAGTCTTTATTTAAACTCTATTTAATCTATATATTAATATGATAATATATTCATATAATTGTATAAAAAAATATCACATATTGCACTGACAATTTTCGATACAAACCAGAATTTTAGTCACCTCTGTTTCTTTTAATTCATAAAATACATTTAAGCCATCTTTACTCGATTTTAGAATTCCTCTCAATTTCATATTAATCAAATGATGAGAAATCAAAGATTGTTCGCAATCTAAAGTTTCACAGATTTCGTTCACAGACATTTTGTCTCTTCCGTCCAAGAGTTGAATAATCGCTAACCTTGTTGGATGAGCGATGGCTTTTAAAATAAATGCCGCTTTCTCAAACTTCTCTTTATCGACCTTAAATTGTTTGTTTTCTGCTATCATAAGGATTTATTCATCTTAAGTACGCAAATATATGATAATATTATCATATAATACAAATGTTTTTGTTTTTTTAAAATAAAAATAAAAACAAAACATAAAATTCTCAATCAAACGTTGTTTTATTTAATTAGCAAAAAAAATATGAGGCAAAACTTTACCCTAACAATCCTTTTCTTTTTTTTATTTGTCTTTGAAATCAAAGCACAACAAAGCAAGGAAACAATTGAAAAAGCAGACAAATTTTTAAGCAATGGTAATACAGAGGCAGCCATTGGACTTCTAAAGAAAGCCATTCCCAACGACAGCCTGAACTCAGAATTATATTTTAAAATCGGAAAAATATACGAATCTATCCGAAACCAAGAAAATGCAATATTTTATTATAAAAAAGCATTGCAATGGCAACATTTACCAGAAAAAATAACCCAAGCTTATACTTATTTAGGAACAAGAATGCTCCAACAAGGGAAATATCAACAAGCCCAAGAATACCTTTCTGTTGCTATCAAGTATGTACCCAAACAATCTCCGGTGTTTCATCAAATTACGCAACAACTCCTAGCCTGTGATTTTGCGATGCAGGCAATCCAAGACCCAATTTTTTTTGAAGCCAAAGAATTACCAACAGATATTAATGTAGGTAAACTACAATATTTTCCATTTATTAGTCCAAGCCAAAACGAACTACTTTTTACGGCTATCAGTCCAAGGGGCGATGAGAATATCATGATTAGCAAGAAAAAAGAAGGAAAGTGGCAAAAACCCGAGAGCATTTCTCCCCTCGTCAATTCCGATGAAAACGAAGGGACTTGCAGTATTTCGGCAGATGGAAGAATTCTGATATTTACTAGTTGTAACAACAAAAACGGAATGGGTAGCTGCGACTTATATATGAGTAAAAAAAAAGGCAATGAATGGAGTATTCCTGAAAATATGGGTTCACATATCAATAGCAGGTATTGGGAAGCTCAGCCAAGTTTGTCGAATGATGGGAAAAAACTCTATTTTGCTTCAGATAGACCTGGAGGTTTCGGGAACAAAGATATTTGGGTCAGCGAAATGGATAGCAGCGGTAATTGGCAAAGACCAATCAATCTTGGGAAAAATATCAATACCATGGGCAACGATATCTCCCCTTTTTTACATCCCAACAGACAACTATTATTTTTGGCAACAGATGGCAGAGTTGGGATGGGCAAATATGATATTTATGTAAGTAAAATTCAAGGAGAGAATCATGCCATACCCGAAAACTTAGGATATCCGATAAATACCCACGAAGACCAAGTAGGATTGGTGATAAGTAGCGACGGGGCGAAAGGATATTATTCCGTCAATCAAAACAATCAAAGTAAAATTCACGAATTTGACATTCCTCAAAAACTAAAAACAAAAATACATTCCGTCAATATATTGAATGGGTTGATTAGAGATAAAAATACCACAACTCCCTTGCCAGCCAAAATAGAACTGATTCGGCTTGATTCCAAAAAATCTGTCGAAATGATAGTCTCAGATTCAATCACAGGGGAATTTAGCATTGTCTTGCCAGATTCAGGTAATTTTGGCTTATTTATTCAAAAAAAGAACTATTTATTCAAAAGCATATCCCTCCAAAAAAACGAATTTTCAAGCAAAACATTAATCATCAATCTTGACCCATTGCAAGAAGGGATACAATTGACGATTGAAAATATCTTCTTTGACGTTTCCAAATTTGAACTTAAACCCGATTCATTTGTGGCATTAGAAAAGCTGATTGAATTACTGAAAACGAATCTCGGCGTAAAGTTACTTATCAGTGGCCATACAGATAATATTGGCAATGAAAAAGAGAATCAAATACTTTCGGAAAAAAGAGCCAATGCAGTGATGAACTATTTGGTTTTTAAGGGAATTACTAAAGAAAGATTACAGACAATAGGCTTGGGTTCGTCGAAGCCATTGGCACCCAATACTTCCGAAGAAAACCGTCAATTAAACCGTAGAATTGAAATAAAAATAACAAAAATTGGCGAATAAGACATTTTTAAACGAACTTTGCAATTTAGAAATAAATAAATCCGCTTTTATAGCAAACTCATATCATGAAGCAAGAACAAACAGACGTATTGATTTTAGGTTCAGGCCCAGCAGGATATACTGCTGCCATTTATACAGCCAGAGCCGGTCTGAAACCCATGATGTATCAAGGGGGACAGCCGGGTGGTCAGCTCACCATTACCACTGAAGTAGAGAATTATCCGGGTTATCCCGATGGAATTACGGGGCCAGAAATGA
>CAYUFZ010000239.1:0-4776 GCA_964444025.1 uncultured Emticicia sp. | reverse complement strand
AAGTGTTGTTTGTTTTTTTGTTTTAGATTTTACAACCAATTTTAGGGCATGCTTTATTTAAAAAGCATGCCTTGGTGTTGAGAGGACGCTTCCGCCCTTTGGTCAATGTCCATTTGGATATGCTCGAAAATGGCCGAAAGCAATTCATGCGTGAGCCAGATGTAGAAAAGGATAAGGTGGTCGTAATGTCCGAAATTACTTTACAAGGCTTGCAAAATGAAGGACAAACAATTGATGAAAAAGACTTTTTAGACCGTGTTGATATTCTTTGTTCGCTTGGGCAAATGGTGATGATTTCCAATTATCAGGAATATTATAAATTAGTGGCTTATTTATCCAAACTTACCAAACTAAAAATGGGTTTAATCATTGGTTTCCCAAATTTGGAGTATATTTTTGAGGAAAGCCACTACAAAGACTTAGCTGGTGGAATTTTGGAGTCTTTTGCGACCTTATTTAGTCGAAACTTGAAATTATTTGTGTATCCCACCTACCAAAACAATAATATCATGAATTGTATGCGTTTCAATCCTCCGATACATTTGATTGATTTATACCGATATTTGATAGCCAACAACAAAATCGAGGATATCCATCATTATAATGAAACAAATATCAATATTGATACCAATAAAACGCTTGAACTCATTCGTCAAGGGGAAGGAGGATGGGAGGAAAATGTTCCTGAAGAAGTAATAAAAATCATTAAAGACCGTTGTTTATTCGGTTTTCCGTGTGTGGTATTGCCAAAAACGGAGGACACTAAATCTTGAATCAATTATCTTCCCAAAATATTGAGTAAATTTATTTCTAAATTTACATAAAATCCGAGCGATAGGAGAAAACTCTTATTGCTCTCTTTTATTGGTCAATATTAAACCGTTCAGTAATGAAAATAAAGTTATTGTTGAGTTATTTATTCGTTCCTTTCTTCTTGTTTGCACAAGATTCTCCAAAAATTATTCTCCCCTCCTCGCCTGATTGGAATGTATTGAAAGAGGGCGTGGAAATCTCCTTTCAATTGGGGTTTGAGGATAAAATTTGTGAAAAGGTCAAATTCTCTATCCCGCAAGGGAAATTAGATGGCATGTCTTTGGATTCTTTGGGGAAATTCTCTTGGACTCCAAGCCACGAGTTGGTCGATAGGCTTGAATTGTCAAGGATTCATCAGGTATTATTTGAAGCAAAGTGTGAGCAAAACAACGAGTCTGTTTCGGCTAAAGTAGAATTCCGTATCCAACATGTCAATAGAAGCCCCATTGTTCGGGATATGAAACCTTTCTATGTTCAGTATAATACAAAAAATGTTTATCATATTGACCATGATTTTGTTTATGATGAAGACAATGACCCTATCGTCATGATTCCTTCATTTGAAAGTATGCCTGAAGGAATGAAAATGACTTCGCAAGGCGAAATTTCTTGGTCGCCTTCTTTCACTCAATTCAAAAAACTAAAAGAAAAATCAAGCGAGGGGTCTCCTTTGTATTTAGAATTTTATGTCGAAGATCAACCTGCTAAATCTCAAAGCAGCGGAAGATTGAAAATTGAAGCTACTCAAATTGACTTACCGCCCGAAATTGTGGTTGTCCCTGGTGAAAACACTTTTACAATCAAGGAAAATCAAACGGTGAATATCCGGTTTTATCTTTCTGACCCCAATGGGGATGATGACATTCAGGTATTTGATTTTTTAAGCGAAAATCAAGCAATTCAAAAAAAATCGTTGATTAAAAATACTGCCAACCAATATGAATTTACTTGGCAGCCTGCTTATGATTTTGTCAAAGACCCTATGGATTCGGTAACTTTCAGTATTGATTTTTTTGTATTGGATAAAACCAAAAATAGAGATGTACAGACGATTAATTTTGTAGTGAAAAATGCCATCAATGAGGCAGAAACTGACTTAAAATTATATAATTTGTATAGAGGAACGCTACAAAAAGGCTGGGAATTGCTCGAACAAATGCGTGAGAAGGAATCTGAATTGAAAAAAGCTTATAATCAAGCCAAAAAAGGCAAAAAGAATCGCTCCATTATCAATGCCTCTTTGGGTGCTACCACGAGTTTGTCGTCTGTACTAGTGCCTAAGGATAAGCCCGACCAACAGCGATTGATTTCGACTTTTGGCGGAACAACCGTATTGACCATCGGTACATTGGAAGCAACAGAAGTTATCGGGCGTTCGATGAAAGATATTATTGAAAGATTGAATTATATCATCGAAAAGAAAAACGAAATTCAAAACAAAGGGGATATTTTTGCCCGAGATTTTGCTTTAAAATCCTCTCGAAGGGGGGCTGATTTTGTAAGAAAAGTTGATGATTACATGAATGCCATGAGTCTGAAAGGTTTGGTTGTACTAGATTTGGATGCCGCTTGGGAACCCAAAAACAAACCTTCCGACCATAATCTCAAAAAAGCTTTCAAAGATTTTAGTGCTGAATAATAAAAATGCTGTTCGGAATCGAACAGCATTTTTTATCAAAGTCGCATCAAAGAAATATAGGTATCTATTCCATTCCATAGGTTTTTAATGCGGATGTTTTCATTTTCGGCATGCTGATTATTATCATGATTGGCAATCGGGACAGTAATGGTCGGGGTTTTCAGGATTTGCTCGAACATATACAAAGGCAAGCTTCCGCCCAAAGTTGGCATCAAGACCACCGCTTCGCTCGTACTTGCTTGTACTGCCTTAATCACTTCTTGGGCAATCGGCAAATCCATCGGAGTACGTTGGGCATTATAGCCTTTTTTTGCCATTACTCGTGCAATTAGAGGGTATTTTTGTCGTTCTTCGTCGCTGATACTTTCATTCGTGCTGACATAATACCCCTGCGATTTGATATGGTCAATGACCTTTTGAACCTGCTTTTCAGAATCATTTCCCAAGACCAATCTCAAATCCAAGGCAGCAGTTGCCGATACCGGAATGACGTTGGCAGCCAATTTACCTATATTGGCAGACGAAAAACCATTGATATTTAAAGAGGGAAGATTGATTAACTCTACCAAAGATTTGCCACCTCCTTCTGGTTGAATAAATCCGAGTTCTTCCATCATTTGAGCATCGACCGAAGGAACATTTTCTATTGCTTTTTTCTCCATGGGGGTCAATGGAACTACATCGTCATAGAATCCTTTTATCAATACCTTTCCATTTTTGTCTTTCATGGATGCCAATAATTGAGCCAAGAGCATTGCCGGATTCGGAGCCCAATTGCCATAATGCCCACTATGCAAAGGTCGTTTGGAAGCATATATTTTTACCTCCATATTTACATCTCCTCTGACACCAAAAACGACTTGTTTTTTCCCTGATTGATGAACGGGTCCATCGCAGATTATCCACAAATCTGATTTTAGTTTTTCTTTGTGTTTTTCAAGAATTTCGGGCAAATGAATCGAGCCAGCCTCCTCTTCTCCTTCAAAGAAAAACTTAACATTTACACTGGGGCTTATTCCATTTTTTTTCAAAATATCATAAGCCGATAAAATCGCAAATACGCCAGCTTTGTCGTCTGAGGCACTTCTTCCATAAATTCTCCATTCGGGACTAATTTTATCGGTTTTTCCGGGAGTGGCAATAATTTTGCCCTCTTTCTCCAAAGACGCATCTAAAAAAACAGGTTTAAATGGTTCGATTCCTGATGCCCATTGGTTTGGATTGACGGGCTGCCCATCATAGTGTGCATAAAATACGATTGTTTTGGTCGCATTCGGCACATTTACTTCTCCATAAATAGCAGGCGGTGTGCCATTGGTTTTTGCCTCTAATCGCTGTGCCTCGATGCCTCTATTTTGCATCATCTTGACAATATAATCTGCTGTTTTTTGAATACCGACGGTATCATAGACAATATTCGGAATGGACAATAAACCCATGTACTCCTCCAATAATTCGTTTTCATGGCTTTGCCGATACGCCCGTGTTTTTTCTAAAATGGGTTTTTGGGCATAAGAATACTGAAGCCCAAAGAACAACACTGGAATTAAATATTTTTTCATCATTTGCTAGTATTAGGTTTGTTTGACATTAAAATTAAGTCAAAAACACCACAATTAAAAATCTTCATTCAGAAAGCACTCCAGCCATCAGAGCATCGCAAGTGTATGACGGCATCCGACGTCTGATAGTAGTAAAAAATACTTGTTTTGGTTCACAAAAGCAAAGCTCTGTCAAATGACTTATTCAAAAAATATATTTATCAAAATATTTGGACAAATCCTGCAATTTATGCAATTTAATACGTTAATATCCTCGTATTTAATCAATTGTATAAACTATGGCTACGCTCGCAAAGTTTTTCCCAAAATACCATTCTTGGTATTCCTTTATTAAAACGATTCTCATTTTTCTTTCTTTGTTTTTTTTTCAAGGATGTCATTCATTGGGTGATATCAAAGTCATTGGATTAAATTTTCAAGATGAAATTCAGCTGGCTCAAAACTTGGTATTTACCTTCAATCGAGACATTGTCAGTAGCAATGATTTGGGTCAATGGGAGGAAATCGAATACGTACACATTGAGCCGAAAGTTGCAGGTGTATTTAAGTGGACAGCTAAAAATGAATTGGTTTTTTCGCCTAAAATCGGCTTTTCTCCAGCAACCAATTACAAAGCTGTTGTGGCAGAATCGATGATTAAACAAAGTACAGGATTGAGCGAAGATATTGATAATCAGACTTTTGAATTTCATACCCCTTATTTACAAGCAGAAAAAATACAAACATATTGGTCGAAGTCAGCAGACGGGAAACCAGAAGCGA
>CAYUFZ010000238.1:0-4817 GCA_964444025.1 uncultured Emticicia sp. | reverse complement strand
GGCATTAGCGGTCATCGCTCCCAAGTGATTTCTATGTTTCACGGCTACATAATAGCTCGTTCCTACACCTCCGTCAAAAGTTACTGGAGTAGTTCCGTCACTGGATTCCACTACATCTCCATCTTTTTGCACCAATGCTGCACGAGTTTTAACGACTGTCGCTGGGTTAGAGGCATCTCTCAATTCGACAAAAACCCAATCGACAATGGCATCATTACCTGAAACCGCTAAAATCGAGCTATTTGTTTGTTGCCCACCCGCATCTGCCACTTTAGTAAATCTTGTACTTGCCATTGCTGTAAATGGTTCGGTTGTCGGGAATACTGAAAGCGTTCTTAAATTATCACGCATCAAAACATCTGTTGCCCCACTTGGCGAGAAAAAGGCCCCTTGTAAAAACACTTTTAATTGTAGTTTAACGCTTGCTGGAGCAGCCGAGCCAAGGGTATAAACCGAATATGAATTTGGCGTAATGGTGGCATCTGTTGTAATAGAACCAGCAGTAAGGGTACTACTACCTCCCAAGACAGAAGTAGCATCAAAAGTAGAAGGAACTTCCACCCATTTAGAGCCATCCCATCCAACGATTGTTAAATTTGCCAAACTATTTCCGGTCAGCGTTCCAACGGCACTTGTAGTATTCCAGGTAAGTGTAATTTTAGCAGGAGTAGTACCATTGATGTCCCAATATTCCAAATTATCTATTGCCGAGATGCCTGTACCGAGAGAGGAAGTATTGAAAGGACCACCTGAGGGGAGGGCTGGCTCATTGCCACCTTTCAAACTGGTAGTGATGGCATTGGTAGGATTTACGGCAAAGTAGGCAGCATCTGTTGGGGCTGTGAAGCTCGCAACAGAAACACCGGCTGGTCTGTAAACTCCGTTGTCTCCGATTGGAAAAATAAAAGACGATGTTTTGTAACTACGAACATACCCATCAACATGGGCGGAATTAGAAGCATTAATCCATGTGGCAGTTCCGACAAAGCTCAAATAACCCATCGGGGAGGTTCTTTCTGTTCCTACCAAACCTGGCAATACTCCTGTCCCTCCAACTTGAAAATCATGTTGATTATTATGAACAGCGGTTTCTCCCCCTGCTGGTACAAATGTATTTCCGAAACTACTCGATTGAGCTAATGACTCTAAATTTACTAAGCACAATAGCAAGCAGAGCAAGAGTAAATTTATTTTTGTTATTTTATACATTTTGGTAAATATTTATGAAATCGACATTTGTTTTTGTTTATATTGGGTCTAATATTGAGTCGTATATCTAATAATTAGTGCAATTATTTTGCCTATATTATTATCGTTTTAGTTAAATTAATTACCATTCTAGTTAAAAAATAAATTTTTCATGGTGAAATTGAATAATAAATAAGGTCGAATGAAACATGTAAGCAATATTGAACGTATTAAAAACAATTTGTTTTATTTTGTGCTTTGATTTAGCACATTTGAAGGAGTGTTGTTTGAAGGTGTTTTTGAAAAAATAATCTTGTGTTTGGTTCGTTTATATGGAAGTCAAAACCTTTAAAACAAATCATTGGTGGAGAAATTGCAGAAAGTAGCCAAAGATTTAAAATAGACTTTATCGAAGAAGTTGATTAAAACTCCTATGAAATTAAATAAAAAACCAACAATTCTTACACGGAAATACAGAGAAGGGGCTCATTGTGCGTACAATTGGGTATTAGATAAATATAAAAATATAAGTAAAAATCAAATTTGGCAACGTACCCAAGTGGTAGATTTAGTGCAAGCCATTTTTCTTTTGATTATTTTGAATTTACTTTGTTTTTCCTGCCGAATGGAAAAAGCGTCGATGCCCGAAATAGCCTCCAAGGCAATTATTTATAATAATAATTTGCCCGTAGATGGTTGTGCTGAACACATATATTTAGAAGAACCTGAAGGGAAAGATTCGTATGCTGTTTTGCCAGATTCATCAAGTCGTTCACTTTTTTATAATATTCTTGATACAGAAATTGCTCAATTACCTCAAGATATTTATCATGGTAATTTACAAATTCCTGTTGTGATAAAATACCAAAAAACAAGCAATAACGCAGAGTTATTATGTGGGTGGGGGAAAAGTAATACTGTCCCTCAAATAAAAATAGTCTCTATCACGAAAAGATAAATCACTGAATAAGTGGAAAATTGGATGGATATTATTTTATATTTATTTCTTTTTTTGATAAATTGCGGTCAAAATAAAATTTTAAACGAATCATGGCAAATCATTCAGACGCTCAACGCCTTCCGGACTGGCTTATGGTACTCATTTTTGTAGTATTAATGGCAGTCTTATGGATTTGTGGGGATAAATTTACTTTTGTATTAGGACTTTTAGTTTTGATTGGAGTTTTTGCAAAAGGATATAACGATAATCCTGCCAATCACGAGCATCATTAATAAAAAAGGGGCAAATTGAATTTGTCCCTTTTTTGTTTATTGCGAAAGATGATTCATCAACCAACTTTTGAAAGTATCAAAATCATTTGGCATGAGTATCGATTCTTTTTTTAGGGTTAATAAATCAGCCAATCGGTCAGGAATGGCTTGTTCTCCTAATATTTCTTCAACCACATCTAAGAATTTTGCATAATGAGCTGTCGAAAGAAAAATTCCATTGGCTTCTATTTCATGAGTACTGAGATAATCTTTCAGTCCTAAATAAGCAATTGCTGTATGTGGACACATCACATATCCTGTGTTTTTATATACTTCAGCCATGGCATTTTTTGTCTGCTCATCTGTATAAAAATATCCAGCAACCAAAGCTTTCAATTTCTCTAAATCATTGTCCAACAGAGCTTTCATTCTCGGAAAATTACTTGGATTTCCCACATCCATTGCATTTGAAATAGTCGATTTAGATGGACTAATCGGCTCAAAAACCCCCGAATTGATATATTCCGGAACAACATTGTTGATGTTGGTAGCAGCAATAAATGTATGTACAGGCATTCCCAATTTCCAAGCAATGATACCAGCACTTAAATTTCCAAAATTGCCACTAGGAACAGAAACAATCATAGGCAAATTTGAGCCAAGTTTTTTCAGCTGTGCATAGGCATTGGCATAATAAAAAGCTTGAGGAATCAGACGGGCAATATTGATGGAATTGGCAGATGCCAAGTCAAATTTTTCGGTAAGCTCGGGGTCTAAAAATGCTTGTTTAACTAATTTTTGACAATCATCAAAAGTTCCATTTATTTCAAGAGCCCTGACATTTTCGCCCAAGGTTGTCAATTGTTTTTCTTGAATGTCACTGACTTTCCCGCTTGGATAGAGAATTGTTACATCAATATTAGGTGTTTTATAAAAACCCTGAGCAACAGCCCCACCAGTATCTCCCGAAGTTGCTACCAAAATATGAATTTTTTTATTCGATTTTTGTAGAAAATACGACATGATAGCCGCCATGAATCTTGCTCCAAAATCTTTAAAAGCCATTGACGGGCCATGGAATAACTCCAAACAATAAATATTTTTTTGTACCTCAATCAAAGGAGCTGGAAAATCAATCGCCTTATTAATCAGCTCTTGAAGGTCTTTTTTGGGAATATCTTCCCCAATAATTGCATGAGCAATTTCAAATGCAATTGCTGGAAGGCTAAGATTTTCGATATTTGCCCAAAAATCCGCAGGTAATGCCCGAAATTCTGTTGGCATATACAATCCATTATCAGGAGGAAGACCTCTAAAAACAGCTTCTTCCAAACCCACATTGGGGCTTTGAAGATTTGTACTATACAAATTCATAGGATATCAGAAAAAAACAATAATCCTGTAATTCTTACTTGAATAGCAGGATTATTGGGTAAAGTTTATTTATTTGCCAACATTTTTACGAAATCATCAAAAAGATAGCGAGAGTCATGAGGGCCTGGCGATGCTTCAGGGTGGTATTGAACCGAGAAAGCAGGCTTATCTTTTCTTCTAATGCCTTCGATGGTTTGGTCGTTTAAGTTGATATGTGTTAATTCAATATTTTCAATTGTAGAAACTTCTTCAGGTTTGACGGCAAATCCATGGTTTTGAGAGGTAATTTCACAAAGACCCGTAACTAAATTTTTTACGGGATGATTCAAGCCACGGTGTCCGTTTTTCATTTTATAAGTTCCTATACCACTCGAAAGTGCCAACAATTGATGCCCCAAGCAGATTCCAAAAACGGGTTTGTTCGTTTCTAAAATTTGTTTGATGGTCTCGACAGCATAAGGCATAGCAGAAGGGTCGCCAGGGCCATTTGATAAGAAATAGCCATCAGGATTGAATGCCTGAATTTCTTCAAACGGAGTTTTTGCATTAAATACTTTACAATAGCAACCTCTTTCAACAAAGTTGTTGAGAATGCTTTTCTTCACGCCAAAGTCCAATACCGCAACTTTGTAGGGAGCATTTTCATCACCCAAAAAATATGCTTCTTTGGTACTGACAACCGAAGATAATTCAAGCCCATCCATAGAAGGGACTTTTTTTAATTCGAGAGCCAACGCTTGGGGGTCAAGAATTTCGGATGAAATAATACAATTCATCACACCTGCATCACGAATATGCCGAACGATTTGTCTGGTATCTACATCACAAATACCTACGATATTTGCTTTTTCGAAATATTCTTGAAGAGAAGAATCAGCTCAGAAATATGCTGATACTAGCTAATCACCCTTATGTAAAAAATAATACAACTTTTTCTGATAAAGATCTTCTTGCTGAAATAATTGCTGACAGAGATCATCTTAGAAAAGAAGTAAAACAACTAAAGTTTAATCTTGCTAATCTAGATGAGCAGTATGATATAC
>CAYUFZ010000237.1:0-4839 GCA_964444025.1 uncultured Emticicia sp. | reverse complement strand
TACTCTTCCACTACTCCTACGTACTTAACTACGGAGTTTCTTTCTAGTGGGCCAAGTGTAGGAAGTTTGACAAGCCTAAATCCAAATACTACTTATACTATTTGGATTAGAGCCTACAAAAGTTCTGGAACAAGTACACCAACTTGTACTCCGGGTGGAACACCATTCCCAACTAATGGTTTGCCTGCTGGAGCAACCCAAAGTTCTTGCTGGGTTGGACCAATTACAGTCACTACCAATGCAAGTACAACTATTCCGCTTTCTCCTAGTAATGCTTACATCAGAAATGATGAAATTACTCCAAAGCCAAGCATCACTGTGAGATGGACAGATAATTCAACCAATGAAGAAAGCTTTAAGATTGAGCGTTCTGTGGACAATGGTGTGAATTGGACAGTTCTGACAACTTCTTTTGCTCCTCATACTGGCACAGGTGAGGTGTCTTATGAAGATAATGTGATTGAAAATAACAGACGTTATAAATATCGCATTACAGCAGTGAATTCTGTGGGAAGTAGCCTAACATCTGCCGAATCTAATGAAACCAAAAGTGCCCCATCTACTCCAAAAGAATTTGCGTTGGATAGTTTTGGAAGTAACACGACTCTTAAAGGCGACGGCAGAGGTTTGTATAGTGTCGATTTAAGATGGTATATGTCAAACAGAACAGATGTAGCTAAGTATGAAATAAGCTATTCTACTGTTGACAGAGTGATTAACATGACTCAAACCTTCGGAATCAAGGGAGCTACTTATGAAGCGGCAACCCTAACAAAACTTTCTGAAGGAACGACATACCTTTTGAAAGTTAGAGCAATTAATGGCGACGGAACTCCAAGTTATTGGTCAAGTGAGCTTGTTGTAACAACCTTGAAGCGTACCGCTCCAAGAGCTCCTTATAATGTAGTTGCCTTAACAGCATCTGCCAATACCAACGACTTGAAGTGGTCGGTAGGTGGTTTGCAAGATGGGATTACCAATAACCGTGTAAGAATTCATATCTATCGTACCTCTTCGGGCGAAGATGCAGGAGATTATAAGCAAATTGCAGATTTGGGTCCTGATGCAGAAAGTTATTCTGATAATCAAGCGGCATCAAATACTAAGTATTGGTATAAAGTTGTAGCTGTCAACTACCAAGGATTATCACCTGTTTCTAGTATTGTTAATGCTGGTTCACCATTTTCTCCTTCTCAATTGGCTACTGCAATGGCTACGGATGCTTTAGGAAACCCTGTCATTCAGGCTACTTGGAAAGACAATTCAAATGATGAAGATTCATTTACTTTGGAGAGAGCTATCGATGCTGACTTTACAAAAGAAGTAGTAAAAGCATTTTTGACAAAAAATACTACATCAGCAGTAAGTTTACCTTTAGAAGAGGGATTAACGTACTATTTTAGAGTTAAATCAAGTAATGTTAATGGTCATTTGGCTTATTCGGACGTAACTAAAGTTTCTACAGAAATCACTGCGGCTCCAAATGCTCCTTATGCCTTGAAAGCGTCGGCTTCTAGCGGGGCAGTAGCTTTAACATGGGGTGATGACTCAAATAAAGAGGAAGGATTTGAAATTGAGCGTTCTTCTGACGGAACAACATTTGCCAAAATAGCAAGTACTGGAAGAAACGAAAATAGCTATACCGATAAAACTGCGAGTAAAACAGCTTACTATCGTGTAAGAGCCATCAATAGCAAAGGAAACTCGGCTTATTCAAACGTTGCTCAAGTGACAGTGGCAGGTTCATCTGCTAGGATTTCTAATGAGACTTCGGAGGTTTTCCAAGTATTTCCAAATCCAACAGCCAATTTAGTTAGAGTGAATATTTCTGAGGAAATTAACAATGGAGAAATAACAGTTACTGACAGAATGAACAGAATTGTTTCGAAAATTGTAATCAACCCAAGTCAGTCTGAGTATAATGTAGATTTAAGTAACTTCGGAGAAGGTGCTTATTTGATTAGCGTTAGAACTGCTACTCAGCAAATATCTAAGCGTGTATTGAAATTCTAAGATATTTTTCGATAAAAAAGCGAAATCTGTTCAAGTTATTTGGGCAGATTTCGCTTTTTATATTGGTATCATATTGCTATTGTCCCCTCATCTAATGTAATAATATAGCTTTTGCCACCTGCTTTTTCAATTGCCTCTGCTACTTTTTCAGGATTCTCCGGAGTATATGCAAACATACAACCTCCTCCACCAGAACCATTGATTTTAGCTCCTTTTGCACCTGCTGACATCGCTGAATCTATCATCTTATCAATTTTATTGGTAGAAATTTTCAGTACATCTCGTAAGACAGACTGATGCTTCAGCAATAATTCACCAAATTTTTCATCACTCATTTTATTCAATTGAAATAAGTCCAAAGCCTCCCTCAATACATCTCTATTGATAAGAGTCCCTCTAAGCAAAATCAATTCATCTTCGGTCAAAATAGACTTAAAACTATCTGCATGAGAAGAATCAAAATCATGCAAAGAAAAATCACTTTCAACTTTTCTAATTCTATTTATAATATCTAGACGAGCAAACTTAGCCCTTTCAAGTATCCCAATGGTATCCTTAGGTTCGCAAGAATCCCCTAAAACAAAAGCCCCTAAGTTTGTATCTAGCTTTTGGGCATTGATGCTTGGCTCAAAAGTGAGATATACTGCTGAGCCGATGGCCGTTGACAAATGATCCATCATTCCACCAGGTTCGGAAAACTCTGAAACTTCAGCTTTAAATGCCAACTCACCCAATTTTTGTGGTGAAAATTTTTGGGGAATATCTGCCATTTTAGATAAAAAGTGTACCCAAGAAACAATCAAAGCCGAAGAGCTGGAAGTACCTGAATTAATGGGAATATTTCCATTAACAACACATTCCAGCCCCTTTGAAAATGTAAGTCCTTCTTCAAGCAAAACATTGTAAGCACTCCTAAAGTAATCTCTGGATTTTGTATAAATCAGACGAGTAGAAGAAATTTCAAAATTAACTTGAGCGTTAATATCTGGTAAATGGATAATTATTTGCTTATCATCCCGAAAATCACCTGCTATCCTAACTCTCCGGGAAATGGCAGCTGCAATAACCGGCAATCCTAGGTAATCTTGATGCTCTCCAAAAAGGCAAATACGCCCGGGTGTCGATATTTTAAGCATTTTATTATTTTATTGACAAAGTATATAAAAAAATAATATTTTAGATTAGTTCAAAATATCAAAATATTTCTCTTTAAATCCATAAACATACAAATAAAAAAACAAGAAGTTTAAGATACAAATTATTTACCTAATAAGACCGAAAAATAAATATTTTTTTAATTATATTTGATTTTAAGTAAAAATTTATTTTTATTTGCATTGGGATTGAAATTTTAATTTATAATTAAAGTACAATTCATCAACAACAGCTTATTATTATAGGTAAATCAGAAAGTTAGAGATTTTGGAAAGCCCCTTTTTATAAAAGTGGGCTTTTTTCTTTTAACAGAGCCTAAGTCTATTTTCATTTGAGAATGATAGCTAAGTCCCTATTTTTTTGACTTAAATAATCAAATTTTGGCGACAATGTATTTGTTTGGAGACTTGTACCACCAAGCTTTTATACCAAAATAGTATATAAATAAAAAAAGTTATTGTTTTATACATAAATGAATTATGCAAAAACAATAACTTTTTTATTCGAATCTTCACAAAAGTACAAGTACTTTTATTAAGAGAATTATTTTACTTCTACTTCAGCACCAGCTTCTTCCAAAGACTTACGTAAGCCTTCAGCCTCATCTTTAGCAACACCCTCTTTTACAGGTTTTGGAGCACCATCAACTAAATCTTTAGCTTCTTTCAAGCCAAGACCAGTTAAATCTTTCACCAATTTAACAACTGCTAATTTGTTAGCACCTGCACTTTTCAAGATAACATCGAAAGATGATTTCTCTACAACTGCTTCAGCTTCACCACCACCAACAGCACCAGCAACCATTACTGGAGCAGCAGCAGCAGGCTCAATACCATACTCATCTTTCAAGATAGTTGCTAATTCATTTACTTCTTTTACAGTTAAATTTACCAACTGTTCTGCGAACGCTTTTAAATCTGCCATTTTTATAGACTTTTAAAGTTATTTAATAGTAAAAATTGTTAAAAACCGATAGCCATTTTAGCTAAGCGGCACTAATTGAAAATTTTTTGTTTGCCAATTTACACCTAAACTGACAATTAAGCGGCATCTCTCTCCGAAAGAGTTTTGAGAATACCTGCCAATTTGTTTCCTCCACCTTGTAGGCCAGAGATAACATTTTTGGCTGGAGATTGTAGCAATCCAACAACCTCTCCAATCAATTCTTGCTTTGACTTCAATGCCAATAGCGTATCCAATTGGTCGTGACCAACGAAAGTACTTGAATCGATAGAAGCACCTTTTAATTGGATGCTATTTTTGTTTTCTTTAAGGAAATCCTTAATAAGTTTGGCAATTACTTTGCCAGACTCTTCGTGGAACATTACACCCGAGAAACCCTTCAATACTTCTGCACCGAAAGCAGAGAAATCAGAGCTTTGTCTATCGAGTGCTTTCTGAATAAGTGTATTTTTAATAACACGATATTCTACACCACGTTCAAAGCAAAGGCGACGCAACTGATTTGTTTTAGCTACATCTAATCCGCTTGCATTCGTGATATAAAAGTAAGGCGTATTAGCAAACTTTTCAGCAAGTTCATCAATTATTAGACCTTTTTCTTCTTTTGTCATGATTACAATCCATTAATGGTTGTTTTGTCGATTTGAACACCCGGTCCCATAGTACTTGCTAATGAAATAGATTTCACGTAAGTACCTTTAGCAGACG
>CAYUFZ010000236.1:4625-4862 GCA_964444025.1 uncultured Emticicia sp. | reverse complement strand
ACCCGTCGCCCTATCAGGAGGTGTTCCTTCCGGAGATAGTACAGAGCTTAGCTTTTGTTGTATATAGTTTCTGTAAAAGTTTTGAACTTTAGGACTAACAGTAGAACTGACAACACTAATTCCTACTACATCTCCAGAATCATCTACCGTCACTTTAAACACGATTTTCCCTGTTTCTGAGCTACCATCATTTGGTAGTGATAGTCTTTTCTTCTTCCAACCACTTAACCCTCCAAT
>CAYUFZ010000236.1:2970-4615 GCA_964444025.1 uncultured Emticicia sp. | reverse complement strand
GTTCCGTTTCCAGGTTTGCCCATCATTGATTTCCCATCCAAAGTACCTCTAGGATCTCCTTTATCCCCTATTTCTCCTTTGGCTCCATCTCCATTGTTATTCCCACCAATACCATCTCTTGTGCCAATAGTCCCATTAGAATTCGAGCTTGTACCACCAGTATTTTTCTTCATCAGAGAGCCTTTTTCAACACTTTTTGACTTATCTGGAGTAGGTGTTTCGGATACATTTTTTTTAATCACCTTCGCTTCGTTATTAGGAATATTCTTCTTCGGAGAAATGACTACTTTTTCTTTTTTTCTTTCAATGACTTTTTCTTCACCTACTTCACTTACAATGTGATTATGCTCTGTATTTTTAGAAATAGCAGTAGCTGTAGAAATTTTTTTTTCTACTTTTGACACAATCTCCTCTGATGATTGTGCTGGTTTGACATCATAATTATTAGGAGAATCATTTGCAAGGTTAGTTGTCTGTATATCTCCACTTCCAACCAAATCTATGCCATAATTAAGCTCTACACCATCATATTCTTCAGGTGCTTCATAATATAGCTTCAAATAAAACAAAAGTAATATCAAAGTAGCATAAGTAAAGGAAGAAAATACAAATGCCTGTGCTTGATATTCTTTATCGTTTGAATTAGTCATTTTGTCATTAAACATAGTCGTAGTCTATTTATAAAAAAAGGCTGTCTTTACCAGACAGCCTTCATGATAGTATCAAATTTTATTTAATTTCTAACACTGCCGGTTTTTCTCCAATTAATTCAAAATGTTTGTTTGATAAAATACTTGCTTCTTGTGAAGAAATATTTTCAGCAGCGATAACTTTTAACATTCTATCAAATCCAACAATTTTGGCATTAAATCCATTATTCAACAAAACTCTCTCTAATCGTTTCGCATTAGATTTATTTTTAAAAATTCCTGAAACAATTACATAACGACCACTTGCTTCAATTATTTTATTTTCAGAGCCATTAATCAAAACAGGACTTTTTTCATTTATACTTACTAAATTTTGTGGCTTCTCGGTTAGTTTTAAGTCTGGTTTTTTGATTTCCTTAGATTCAGATTTCATCAAATCCAATGGGTTTAAACTACTCTTAGCCGTTTTTGTACTTTGATTAAAATTATTCGTAAATATCAACATCAATAATCCTCCAATCAATAAAAATATAGGAATCACATAAAGCATATATGTCCATACTTTGTGAGAATTTGTCGTTGTAACAGATTGCTCAAAATCAATATCATATTTTGAAGCAGTACTACTTCTTTTATAAGTAGGATAAACGATATCTAGTCCATAACTCTCCGCATAAAAATTACTTTTATGATTGGGTTCAAAAATTATTGAATTAGATTCATTCAACACAAACTTCCCGATAGAATCTAGCTCAAAAGTTTCTTTATTGATTAATGAATCTTTCACTAATCTGACATACAACTGAATTTTTCTTTTTGCCTCCTCTATCGTTACTTTATCTTTTCTTGATATATGCGTTGCCAATAATCCATCATCATGTTTGAGTAATTCATTGAAGGCTATTTTTTTTTGTGGCGGCTGTAAAGAACCACTTACTTTATTATAATTCGCTGGAATATAATTAGAAACAAATGCACCAAAATTTGGTATGGTG
>CAYUFZ010000236.1:2368-2960 GCA_964444025.1 uncultured Emticicia sp. | reverse complement strand
ACATAATCATATTCAAACAAAAGTGTCCTGAGATGTTCTTCTACTGTCTTCATTAGTTACTTCTTTATTATGCTAATTTAAAAGGAATAATTGATACCTACAAGAAAATTCAATCCTTGTTTTGGATAATATAGATATCTTTGATAATTTTTTCCCAATAAATTATTTAATTTCACAAAACAACTAAATTTCTCTCCAAATAAATAATCAAATTCTGAATTTATATCTACAATTGCATTATTTTTAATATATCTATTTGGGATTCGGCTGAGTGCAAATGTTTTTCCAATATATTTTATATCAAAATTTGCAATCAATTTATCTGTAAAGATAAATGTATGCTCCCATGTCATTTCTAAGCTTGGTCTGTGTAAAGGTTTATCAAAACCTAAGGATAAATAATTGGTATAATTTGTTTTAAAACTTGTTCGCCAAAAATCCCCTTTCTGATATGACAGTTCTAATTCAATATTTAGTGTTTTAACACGGGTAGAATCATAAATTATTTCAAATTTGGAGCTGTCTGCCAATAATAGGTTACTATTACTTACCCGAACATTGTTAAAATAATAAAAATTATCAAAATTACTAT
>CAYUFZ010000236.1:0-2358 GCA_964444025.1 uncultured Emticicia sp. | reverse complement strand
TTGGCATTAAATATTAATCCCATCGGCAAATCTCCTTTTACTCCAGCATAGCCAACCATGGTTTGATTGGTGTTTAATAGTTTTACTCGACTTTTGAGATAGGGGTTTTCTTGCAACATTCCGTGCAAAGTATTTTGTAGCACATCCCCAGTATAGCCAACAAAGACATGAATTAATGATGGCATTTTATATGTGATTTCTGCAACAGGATAGCCCTTGGTAGCATTTACCCCATTTTGCTCATCAAATTCATTTATTGCACGATACCCTATTTTACCTGAAATTCTATCAAAATTCAAATTGAATGATGGTATAACCTTAAATAAGTTTCTCTTGTCAATATTGCCATCACTTCTTTGGGTAATATTACTTTCTGCATCCAACACCGCCACCATCTTTCCTGAAATAATAGGGAAATAAGCATTAAATTCTGTGTTCCATATTGTTTCTTGTGCTTGATAATTATCTTTCAAAGATTTTAGTTCCGTATTTAATTTATAATCTACTTTCGAATTTGAAAGAACATTTTCAAAACCAATGTTTAAATTTACCCGATTTAAAATTTGTTTGATATTTTGACGGTCAATTTCCGAGCCAGGCTTATATCCATAAAAATAATACTTGTCATTAGAATATCCACCTCCTGCTTTTAATAAAAATTTATCGCTCAAATACTTACCATTTATTTCAGCATTTGTGTAAGATGTTGCCGAATTTTTATTATCAATAGGCCCTCTTTGTGTTGAATTATGGTTCAGGTGTAAGCCATAAAGCATTTTCTTGGTTTGGTTTGAATTGAGGTGCAAGTTCCCATACAATCTCCCAAAATTTCCTGCTCCAATGCTTACATAATTATTGAAAATATTTTTATTCAATAAGTCTGAATTATTCGATTGATCTGGAGAGACGACTGTAGGAGTAAATTTTATTTCTTCCACCCCCTCTGGTTTTTTATCGTAGAATATATATTTAAATTTTTTATCTTCATTCGACAATTTAATTGGTGGAATTTTTCCAAAAACTCGATTGGCAGGTGCTAGCTCAATTTTTCTATCCTTTTTGATGGTAATATCTTCATCCAATTGTGCATACAAAATACCAGAATTTAGCATTGTGAGTACAATGCCACCAGAAAGTCGATAAAATGTTTTTTCGATACAAAAATTATTATTCATTTTTAGTCTTTATTTTCAATATTTTTCAATTTATTTTTCGCTAACTCGATAATTTCAGGAGAATCGGCATTTTCAATAATAGATTTTAATGTTGCCTTTGCCATAAAAAAATCGTTCAGTGCAATATAATTATCGGCAATTAAAACAAAGCTTTTTTCGTACCAATACACAAATTCTGCAAAACTTTGAGAAAGCTCTTGTAAGGTCTTAATAGATTCTTTGTATTTTTTTGTTTTATATTGACTTTCACCTATGAGATACTTTGCTTCTGCTCCAATATTATCTTTTGCCAGTGCGATTACTTTTGATAATTCCTCTTCTGCACGTAAATAATCATTTTTTTGCAAATACGACTTTCCTATTAGTAATTGAGCACGATTGGGAGCTCCCATCACAATACTCCCACCATTATTCAGAATCTCTTTTGCATAATAGATGGTAGAGTCTTGATTGGCAAATTGATAATAACCTTCTGCCATTCCTTGCCAAGCCGATACAATTTCTCGTTTGTTTTGAGATGTTTGAGTCACAACTCTGTAATTTGTAATCGCATTTTTAAGGTTTTTATTTGAATACTCTATACCAGCAGCCCGCAAAGCAGACTTTGACACATACGAGGTATTATTATCGGTAATTACTTGGTAATAATATTTTAGAGCATTTATTTTTTCTCCTAATAAATAATAAGCATCGGCAATTAAATACTTTGCTTCAAATGAGTTTGTATTATTCGGATAGTTTTTTACGAATTTCTGTAATGCTCCAATAGATGCAGCATATTTTTCGCTCAAATATAAATTTTTGGCAGCATCGAACTCCAGGGTCTCAACGGTACCATTTTCTGGATTATTCTTTTTAAAATCATCAATTAATGAAATAAAATCTTCTGGACGACCAACAATATTTAAGTTTTGCTGCAATCCAAGTAAGGCATCTTCCGCTACCGACGAATTCCCATATTTCTGTAAAATTTGTTTATAATCTACAATCGCCGCTTCATAGTTTTTGACATTTGCGTAAGCCAAAGCTCGTTTCGATAGGGCATTAGGCACTTGCATACTTTTGGGGCGTTCTCTGATTATTTTACTCAAGAGTATTATTGCAGATTGATAATTATCTTTATCTAATTCTATCAAACCACTCTGATATAACGCATCATCTGAGAATCTAGAATTAGGAAATT
>CAYUFZ010000235.1:4353-4871 GCA_964444025.1 uncultured Emticicia sp. | reverse complement strand
CAAATCACACTCCACCTGCTACGCTTTTGTAGCCTACCAAACAGCTTATTTAAAGGCTCATTATACGTCCGAATACATGGCGGCTGTAATGACCTCTCAACTGGGAAATATCGACAAAATTACCTTTTTCATGGAGGAATGTAAAGCCCTAGGCTTGTCTGTACTCGGACCTGATGTCAATGAATCCAAAAAAGCTTTCAGCGTAAACAAAAAAGGAGAAATTAGATTTGGAATGGGGGCAATCAAGGGTTCTGGAGATGCAGCAGTGGACTCTATCATAGAAAAACGAAGCGAAGGAGGAGCTTTTCAAGATATTTTTGACTTTATTACAAGGGTAAATCTTAGAACTGTTAATAAAAAAACATTAGAGGCGTTTGCCTATGCCGGAGCGTTTGATTGTTTTACGGATATTCACAGGGCTCAGTACTTCGAAATTAGCGAAAATTCGACTTTGATTGAAAAACTAACAAGATATGCCAACAAATATCACGAAAATAAAGATGCAGGACAAAATTCAT
>CAYUFZ010000235.1:0-4343 GCA_964444025.1 uncultured Emticicia sp. | reverse complement strand
GCTTTGGGAAAAGGAATTGCTTGGACTTTATATTTCAGGCCATCCGCTCGACCAATATAAGTTGGAAATGGTGCGATGTATGCCTACCGATAAAGTACTCATGCCACAGAACCTGAACAAAGAAATAGCCATTGGTGGTATTATCAGCTCTGCAGTTGAAAAACAAGCCAAAAATGGCAATCAATTTGGAATCATGAAAATTGAAGATTTTCATTCGAGCTTAGAAATTGCATTATTCGGACAAGATTTTATCAATTATCGAAACTATATGCAGCCTGGTTTATTTGTCTATATCCGTGCAAAAGTTCAAACTAAATGGGGACGACAAGACGAATATGAAATCAAACCAATCAGTATGACATTACTCAGCGAAGTACGCAATCAATTGTTCAAAGAAGTTAGAATCAATATTCCAATTGGAGAAATTAACGAAAAAACTTCCATTGAAATCAAAGAACATATTCAGAAGTATCCTGGAAATTTTGATTTTAAAATGAAAGTTTTCGATGCTGACGAGCAGATGGACGTAGTATTATTGGCAAGAAAACAAAAAGTTTCTAATTCAAATGAATTTATCAAGCATTTACAACAATTGGTTGGAGAAGAAAATGTACAACTTGTGTAAATTAAATTTATATGGGAACTTTTGAAAAGGAAAAATGTGTTTAAAAATCAAATAATTATTTTTTACAAATATTTAATTTCCTAAAACAATTAGGAGCAAAATAAAATGGGACATAAAGCAATCGAAATTACAGATGCAAGTTTTGCAGAATTGATTAAGTCAGAAAAGCCAGTATTGGTAGATTTTTGGGCGGAATGGTGTGGACCTTGTAAAATGATTGGGCCTGTTGTGGAAGAAATCGCAGGTGAATATGAAGGAAAGGCAATCGTTGGAAAATTAGATGTGGACGCAAACTCTGCTGTACCTTCTAATTTTGGTATTCGTTCTATTCCAACTTTGATGATTTTCAAAAATGGCGAAATGGTAGATAAAATTGTTGGAGCAGTTCCTAAACATATCTTAACTTCAAAATTAGAAGCTCATATCTAAGTCGAAATTATTTTAAAAGAGGGGTTATCTGTGTAAAGATACCCCTCTTTTTTAGTTCTTACCAAAAAACGGTATATAATGCTATTAATATTCCAAAGATAAAAATTGAAAGAATGGCAAATGTCTGGCTCACCCTAAACATGCTTTTATCTACATCCATCGACGTTACCTCTGTATTTTTATCTTTTAAAGAAATAAAAACCATCACACCAACCAATATCAGAAACACATAAAGGGTCCGATTTAAGAAAGGAATCGGAGCAAAGTCATTAGCCCCCAGCAAGGCCATTATTTCAGGCACAAACTTAAACAAAATCGATATCGGGATGGCAAGAGCTGCCGCCCATATTGCTGCTGTTGAGGTAGTTTTTTTCCAAAATAATCCAAGAAAAAACAAAGCAAAGGCTCCGGGTGTCAAATAATTTGAATATTCTTGTACAAACTGATACGCTTGGTCGAGATTTTTGAGCTGAGGGGTAATCAGCAATGCCAAGCAAAAAGACACCACAACGGCCCATCTGCCCGTTCTGACAACCTGACCTTCTGAAGCGTCTTTATTAAAATATTTTTTATAAATATCCAAGCTAAAAATCGTAGAAATACTGTTGCATTTTCCAGCCAAAGAAGCGACAATGGCAGCCGTTAATGCGGCAAAAGCCAAACCTTTTAATCCTGCTGGCAATAAATTCATCAACGTTGGATACGCATGGTCGGGTTTTACGATTCCTGAAGCATCAGTCATTTGAGCTTGAATTTCACCATTTTGAAACAATACATAAGCCGCAATTCCCGGAATAACACAAATCAAGGGAATCAACAACTTTAAAAAAGCAGCAAAAAGAACACCCGTTCGGGCAGTTTTTAAATCAGCCCCAAGAGTTCTTTGAATAATATACTGATTACAACCCCAATAATTGAAATTATTAATCCACATCCCCCCAAACAAGATGGCAAAACCAGGCAATTCGTAATAAAACTTATCCCCCTCTTTAAAAATCATGTGAAAATGGTCATCTGCCTGATTCTTTAAAATCGAAAAACTATCGAAAATATTTTCTCCACCAAATTTATCCGATACCATTTCCAATGCCAAATAAGTAGTCGCTAAACCCCCTAAAATCAAAACAAAGACTTGTATCACATCAGTATAGCCAATTACTTTCATGCCACCAAGCGTGATAAATACCGCAAAAATAGCCAAACCAAACATGCTGTATTCAAATGAAAAGCCCGTAACTGTTTCGATTGCCAATGCTCCTAAATACAAAATCGAGGTAAGATTTACAAAAACATACAATAAAAGCCAAAAAACAGCCATAATGGTACTGACTACTTCATTATAGCGTTTGGACAAAAATTGCGGCATGGTGTAAATTTTATTTTTTAAATAAATAGGAAGAAAAAAAACAGCCACAAACACCAAAGTTGCCGCCGACATCCACTCATAAGAAGAAATAGCCAAACCAATGGCAAAACCTGAACCCGACATTCCGATAAACTGCTCGGCAGAAATATTTGAAGCAATCAGTGATGCCCCAATTGCCCACCAAGTAAGCGACCCCTCCGCCAAAAAAAATTCTTGTGCTGACAAAGATTTGGACTGTTTTCTTCTAAAAACCCAATATCCATAAACTGAAATTAAAAGAAAATAGGCAATAAATACAAGATAATCGAAAGATTGTAGGTAACTCATTGAATAATTAAAAGGTTAGGGTTAAAAATCTTTTAAAAATACCAATTAACCTTTTAATTATTCAAAAATTGAAGTTTTTTTTTATAAATATTCCTTTAGTAACAATTTTTCTAACTCAGGCACTCCGGTCGAAGCAGTTTGCTTGATTATCTTAAAGTTTGCTCCCATTAATTGTAATTCACTGGCATTGGGGTCAATTAAAAACTTATCAGCAGTGGGCGGAACAAAGTCAATCAAACCCGCTGCTGGATAAACCTGCAAAGAAGTGCCAATAACCACGAAAATATCCGCATTAACACAAATACTCAAAGCCAACTCAATCATCGGAACCTCCTCTCCAAACCAAACAACATTTGGTCTCAATTGAGCACCATCTTCAGCTGTATCACCCATAAAAATCGGCTTATTGCCGTACTCATAGACCAATTTAGGATTTTTTTCACTTTTCACCTGCGATAGCTGTCCATGCAAATGACACACCCGACGAGAGCCTGCTTTTTCATGCAAACTATCCACATTTTGAGTGATGATTGTGGTTTCAAAAAAATACTCCAACCGAGCCAATGCCCGATGCCCTTCATTGGGAATAGCCTCCAAAGCTTGTACTTTTCTAAGGTTATAAAAATCCAGCACCAAAGTAGGATTTCTATGCCATCCTTCGATGGTCGCAACATCCTCGACACTATACTTTTCCCACAAACCATCTGAATCCCTGAAAGTACTCAGCCCACTTTCGGCACTGATACCAGCACCAGTCAGAACTACTAATCTTTTCTTCATGCGATTATTTCAATTAAGCATTCGCTAACTCCAAGCATTTTTCCAAAGTCAGGCTTTCTGGCTCAACACCTTTTGGAATTTTCACATTTCTTTTTCCTACTTTGATATAAGGACCATATCTTCCATTCAGTACCTGAATATCTTTATTTTCTGGAAATTCTTTGATAACCTTCTTACTTTCAGCATCTGATTTTTCGGCTATCAATTTTTTAGCATCTTCTAAAGTCATCGAAAGTGGGTCGATACTTTTGGGTATATTGTAATATTTATCGGCATATTTTACATAAGGACCAAATCGACCTGCACCGATAAGCACCGCCTTCCCCTCGAAAATACCTATGTCTTTGGGCTGTTTGAGATTATTACTACTTCTTTGCCCCTCGATTAGTCCAATTGCTTTTTCATTATCTATCGCATAAACATCCTCTCCTTTGTCAAGATTATAATATTTTTCTCCATGCTTGATGTACGGACCAAATTTTCCAACCGAAATAATTATTGGTAAATCCTCAAAAAAACCAATCTCACGAGGCAATTTTGGTAAATCAAAAAGAGCCAATGCCTCTTCCAAGTTAATATTATCGATGGATTGACCTTTTCTCAAACTGACAAAAACCGGCTTGTCTTCATCCTCTTTTTCTCCAATCTGTACATAAGGACCAAACTTACCAATCTTAACCGATACTTTTTTACCTGTTTTGGGGTCAATACCCAACTCTTTAGTACCAGCAGTAGATTTTATTTCAGCTACTTCTTTGATTTTGGTATGAAAATCTTTGTAGAAATCAGATATTATCTTTTGCCATTCGGTTTTTC
>CAYUFZ010000234.1:3683-4878 GCA_964444025.1 uncultured Emticicia sp. | reverse complement strand
CAATAAGGGGCGGTATATTAACATATTTTTTTCAATTGATAATCACTATCAGTTTCAGCAACGACACATTCTGTTCAATAATTCATTCGGTGGCTTCGATACTTTACGATTTCTTGGAGAATCTATTACAAATTTTAAGGTTCAACGTACTATTGTAGAAACAGATAGCCAAAATTACAGTGAATTGGCTGAATTGAAAGTGATAGATGTACGTGGCACGAGAAGTTTTACGATTAGTACAGGATATTTTAAGAAAAATTCGTCCGAACATTTGAAGTACCTCAATGAGCTTATGCTGGCAGAAGAGATATTTGAAGTGACAGAAAAGGGGTATTTGTCTCTAATTTTGGATACGACTGATTATGTAGAGCATAAAGATAGTCCTGATTTAGTTTCTGTCAGGCTAACCTTTAAATACACCAATACCGAAAGGAATTTCTCGGTTCTTCCTGCTCTTGAAACTGCTGCTGCCAGACCAACGGCATGGCGTGGATATGGAGAATACACGTGCGAACTTGATAATTTTTTCAAACGTACCGGTAATGCTATTTTTCAAAGAATTGAGCTTTATTATACCGATACGAATGAGTCTGTTCGGCCGAAACAAATAAAACTAAATTTAAGCGACGATAAAGACTATGTAAAACCATTTGCTTTCGGAACTTGTACCTCTCCAAAATATCTGTCGGATGAGCAGAAAATGGTGTGTACTTATCAGAAGAGTGGTTGTGTAGAGCCTTATCTTGGTAGCTATCCTGAAATAAAAATCCCTGAAGGTAGGTGGGGAAGTGAAATATCGAAAGAGGAAGCAAATGCGAGAGCAATTGCCGAAATGAATTCGTTGAATACACAAATTTATGCGAATACAAACGGTGTTTGTCAGATTGGTCAATACGTGAATGTTAAAATTCAACGGCAAGGTAGCTTTGCTCGTAACAATTGTACTGGGTATTTGGTAGGGCAAGCCACTGAAATAATTGTACCAGCAGCTCGGTTTTCGTCAAATATTTCGCAGGCTGATGCCGATGCCAAGGCAGAGTTGTATTTCAAAACACTAGACACGCAAGAGTATGCAAATACTTATGGAGCCTGTGTGCTAAAAACGTATTATTCGGCAGCTATTTCAAGACTAAGCACTTATACACGTTCCAATTGTGGATTTGGATACATTGGCGAAGCACCAAGAATTAATGTA
>CAYUFZ010000234.1:1842-3673 GCA_964444025.1 uncultured Emticicia sp. | reverse complement strand
GCACCAGGTGGGCGACATATAGCAGGTTGCAAGCATTGGCGAAGCACCAAGAATTAATGTAGCATTTGGTCAGTTTACATCAAATATTTCGCAGGCGGATGCCGATGCGAAGGCAGAAATGTACTTTTTGAGCCTCAATACACAGGCGTATGCTGATGCAAATGGAACTTGTAAATTGAATTTTATTTCTGGATTGTGGGCAACTTTTTGGAATTATACGAATGGTACATCGGTTTTGCCTCATAATTTGGACCCATTCCAAACCCTCAAATATTCGCAGAAAGTATCCAACGTGAATTTCAATTTCTATACTCCAAATACTTTTACAGAGGCTAAAAATGCAGGATTTAACCAAAACCAAGCAGGTATTAGGTTTGAGGGATACCTAGATATTAAAAATGCTGGCGATGTTAGCTTTTTGATAAATGCCGATCAAGGTTTGAAACTATACATCAATGATGTTTTATTGATTGATGAATTTCCGAAAGATATGAGTGATTTTGCTGCTTTATCGTACTCAAAAGATTGCAAAGCGACTGTAAATCTACCAGTTGGGAAAGCTAAATTCAAGCTTGAATATTACAATCTTGACGGCGATTCTAAAGTACTTGCAAAATTTAAGGATAGCTCAATGAGTTCTTTTACAACTATTCCAGACAGCTATTTTAGCTATATTCCATCTTAAAAAATGTATAGTATTAAGATAAACGAACAAATTTTAGACTTACCGATAAACTCGTCGGTAAGTTTGACAATTACGAATCCGCACTTCATCTATGAAAGCGTTGATGGCAAAAAAGGGAATGTTCCCAAATTGCCATGGACGCTCAACAATCAGCGTGCTTTCAATTTTGCAGAATTGCCACAATTGGCAGATAATTCTAATACTCGTTTTGCCTGTACGCACGAATACAACGGCCGAATTTTACATGAAGGGGTTTTTCTGCTTACTCGTGCCGGCAAAAAAGATGGATATAGTGGCGTATATGTAGAAAATGTGGGAGAGTTTTTTGGAGATATTCAAAGCGAATTATTGTCGAATATTCCTTTCAAATTTACCAATACTCCTACTACCTCAGACGGATTTGTGTATTATGATGGGGTACAAAAGGCATTTTGTTATCCGACAATTATCAATTCGGACTACTTTGGGACAAACCCTGGGTCTTATTCAGGAAAAATGAATGATTTTAATTTGCCTTATGGCAAAACATCGCCAAGAGTGCCTATGTTTTTTGCAAACTATATACTTTCAAGAATTGAAGATTTGACAGGTAAAAAAATTGTAGGAGATGTTTTGAACGACGAATTATTTCAGAATCTTATCATCTACAACACTCGGGAGCAAACAACAGATTTACCAATTATTTCACAGCATTTGCCAGACATTCCACTTAGCAGGCATTTGATTGAACTTTATCGAAAAATGTTTAATCTTGGCATTGAGTTTCAGCTTGACAGTGGTAGTCTAAAGTTTGTACATATTGATGGCATTTTTGGAGATAATAATATTTTGGACTGGACCGATAAGGCAACCGATACCGAAACAAAAATACTCGAAAATGCACCTCGAATTGTATTGGGAATGACCCTTGATTCTGGCGATGCTATGGTAAAAGATAAGCCTTCTGCTCTACAAGATTACTATTCAGACCTTGATACATCAAAAGGAATAACTTCCATCAAAACGCAGTATAGTACTTTATTGACCGATGAAACTTCAGGCTTAGCCACGACAAAGCAGCAAGGTATTACGGAAACAAACTCACAGCTTACAAATAAATTTTCGCCACGTGTACTTGTCTGGGATGGTGTTCGGGGCGGAGTACCA
>CAYUFZ010000234.1:0-1832 GCA_964444025.1 uncultured Emticicia sp. | reverse complement strand
CACGAGTGCTTATTTGGAATGGGGTAAATAATGGAATCCCGAAAGCAACAGCCATTTCAGGTAATATGGGTTTGTATTGGCAGAACCTTGTGCTATTTTTTTGGAAAAATACGATTGAAAACCGTTCGAAAAGATTTTTTGTGGAAAAAGGGGTGGTACTTTCAGAAGGTGATATTGCCTTGATTGATATGTCGAAGAAAATATACATCAACGGTACTCTTTTTTACTTGGTGAGTGCAAATATTTCGCTTCCAGCTGATAAGGAAGTGAAAGTATTGCTTGCGAGTGCGTAAAAAAGAAGTGTCCTTTTTTATGCTCTAAAATTGCTTAATTTTTGCAAAAAAATCACAAATTATGGAGCAGGATATTCTTGAGAATCCAATATTTAAGCAAATAATTGAGCTTTATGTAAAAAAAGCAGAAGACGTATTTCGTAGAGAAGTTGCCTTGCAAGGGGTTGTTTTGACTGGAGAAATGCTCAATTCGATTAGGAGCAGTGCTGTTGAGCAAGGTACAGATTTCATTCAGGGTCATGTGCATTTTTCGGCAATCATGAGGCTGAAAGACATGAAATCTTTAAACTTTATCCGTACACCACCTCTTGCGGCAATGCGAGATTTTGTTGAAAAAGTCGGGGTTCGGAATTTTGCTTTTGTACCGGGATACAACAAGGGCTTTCGACCGGTAGATGCGATTGCAATCGAGAGAATTGCGTGGGGCATTAAAACTTCGATAAAACAAGAGCCAAATGTGAAGAGAGGCTACCGTGGTATTTATAATGACCCAATGAAAAACGAAATTTTGCCGCTTTTTTTTCACGACCTAAGAACAAATGCAGGGGCAGTAGCACTGCAAAATTTAAGAATACTATTTACCGACAACATCTAAAATCCATACAAAATGCAATACGAAGATGATGCAACGCTCCGACTGCGTGCAGAAACAACCGAATTTACGAAGCAATTGAATGGCTTGAATGAAGAAGCCAAGAAGCTCCGAGCAACTTTAATTGACATTGAAAAGTCAGGAGGAAAAGGCTCGGAAAATTGGCATAAAGTTCGGAATGAAATCAAAGAAAATGACAAAGCAGCACAGGCTCTAGCAAAGACCCTGAAAAATATGAATGTATCTGCAATGTCGATGAAGCAGCTTGAAAATTATGCCAAATCACTTCAAAAAGAGATTGCGACAATGGATAGAAACTCGAAAGAGTTTATAAATACCAATAAGCGTCTGGGAGAAGTGCAACGAGAATATCAACGTGCAAAACAGGAGGCTATGCAGCTGCGGCAGGAAACTGAGACCTTGGCAAAACCTTCGCTTTGGCAGAAACTGACCGGTGGAATCAATAGTGTCGGTGGGGCATTTAAGGCAATAATGGCACTTCAAATTATAGGTTATTTAGTAGAAGGAGCAAAGGCTGTTTTTGGAATCAGCGAGAAATTTGAAAAGTATAATGCCGTATTGAAAAATGCTTTAGGCTCTGAAAAATTGGCAAAACAGAGCATGGAAGCTATCAAAGTGCTCGCCAAAAATACAGCCTTTACGGTAGATGAACTGACCGAAGGGTATGTAAAGCTGGTAAATAGAGGGATGAAGCCAACCGAAAAACAAATGCTTGGAATGGCAGATTTGGCGGCTTCTCAAGGAAAATCATTTGACCAATTAGTCGAAGCCATACTAGATGCACAAACTAATGAGTTTGTACGACTCAAGGAGTTTGGTATCATAGCGAAAAAAAGTGGCGACCAAGTGCGAATTTCTTTTGGAGAAGCGAATTATGTAGTTAAAAATACTCCTGAAGCAATTCAAGGGGTAATAGATAAATTGGG
>CAYUFZ010000233.1:4668-4879 GCA_964444025.1 uncultured Emticicia sp. | reverse complement strand
CGCAACAGCTTTTCCTGTTCGACCAAATCCGATTAAACCGACTTTTATTTTATTCATTTGGTTTATAGTTTAGTAGCTTATTCATTCATATTTTGTCAGTCTTGGTAAAGATTGAAACAAACATTAAATCAAATTTAATCAAAATCTATCTATTTTCAAAACTCAGTAATCAAGAAGAACAACATCTAATTATTTAAAAAAAATCATACAA
>CAYUFZ010000233.1:0-4658 GCA_964444025.1 uncultured Emticicia sp. | reverse complement strand
TTCGCAACGGGTTCACATCAAATTCCAGATGCCAATAAAGCTATTTTAGATAAATTGCTGAACACATGAAACACTGCCGTAATGCCTAGCACTGTTTTGAAATCAAAAAACATGGAAGCAACTGGCACAAATAAAATAGAAGAGCCAAATCCTGAAATGGTGCCTATAATTTCGGAAATGAGAGCCAAAATAACAAAAAGGTAATATTTATCTATCATTGGTTTATGGAATAATATGTGAATGTACAATTATTTAAAAAAAATCATACAACCCATGCAACTATTTATTTGTGTTCACTCGTCCTTATCAAAAAAACAAAAATCCCTCTATAACATTCTATGGAAGTACTTGTACACAAAAATCTAATGTTTCACAATTAATTATTCTTGTACAATGAAAAAACATTTTGTAAAAATTGCTCTTTTAAGTATTTCTTTGGGGTTTGTTATGCTTTCTTGCAACAAAGAAGAAGTAAACAGTTCTTCGTCCACACAAGCTTCAAATATTGTCACAGACAATCAGATTGTCAATGAACAATCCGAAATCGCTTACCAATTGGTAGATGATGTTACTTTTGTGCCTTTTGGTGGTAGAAATTTTAGGTCAACCGATGAGTTGGGCAAAGGAGGCAATGGACATTTTCCTGAATTAGGAATGGGTTGGGACAAACCATGGAAAGGAAAAGATGCCAATTGTGCGACCATTACCAAAACTGTTGAAAACAATGTCATCAAAATTGTATATGACTTTACGAGTGTTGCCGGGGGTGTTTGTGGCACAAGCCAAGTAGGTGGTAAAATGACGATAACGATGCCAGTAAAACCCGACTCTGCCTTCTCCGGAACAATGGTTCGAACGGTTGCTTATGATAATTTGAAAAGAGATTCTTTGACAATGAACGGAACGCATACCATCACCACTACCTTGGTAAACGGAAAACCTAAAGCGAGTGAAAAGCTTTCGACCATGTCGATTTTCAATTCAAATACCAATAAAACAATTACCTATACAAGTACACGTACCCGAAGCATCGACGACAAAGGAACAAACAACAGAAACGACGACGAAACATCAGTGACAGGCTCTACCAATGGTAAATCGAGTGACGGAACTACATTTTCAACTATCATTACCAAAGCTTTACTTTCAAAATTCTCTTGTCAAGATGCAAAAGGATTTCCGGTAAGTGGCACGGAGGAAATTACCGACCAAAGCGGCACTAAAAAAATAGTGGATTATGGAGATGGAACTTGTGATTTGAAATATACCGAAACGACCAATGGCGTAACGGTAGAGAAAGAAAGAGTCAGGGGCGATAAAGGTAAAAAAATGGGAGGAAAGTAAGTTAAAAAATAAGCGTATGTTGGAAAATAAAATTTCATAGATGGTTCATTCAAGAATGGCTTGGAATACCCCCCTACTTCAATGAATTTTTTGATAAATTTTATTTACTCATTCGATGATAGTTTAGAATTTTTTCAGTTTTCATAAAAATAGAAAAAAGTTTAGTAAACACGTTTAATTAGAAACCCTTGCTGATGTTCGGCAAGGGTTTTTTTTATAAAAAAATCGACATCAGTATGCTTGATGTCGATTAAGAATATTGTTTTACAAAAAATGTCCATTCAAAGACCTACATCTCGAACATTCGCTCTATTATTTCAAAGAATTAATCCAAGCAGCAATCTTCAGAGCATCTGCACGAGGCACTTGTGGCATGGGAGCCATTTCTGTGGCATAATCTGGCCAATTTTTAGGATTAGGTTTGTATATTAATGCTACAATTTTCTCATTGGAATATTTACGCTTGGCAACATCCTTATAAGCAGGGCCCACTTGTCGCTTATCTACCTGATGGCAGGCGAGGCAAGTATGTTTTTGGAGCAAAGGTTTTACCTCATCGAATGTTGGAGCTTTGACTGTTTTTGTTTTGGCAGTAACATCATCCGGGCTAAGCAATTTTTCGACCGAAACAGAAGCTGTCTTTGCAGTAGGCATATTAGCAGGACGAGCCGAATAGCCAGTCATTTTATCACCATCAGGGATATTATTTAGCGTGTAAAAAGCAGTATTGTGCAATAACAACTTATTTTCGGCATCTTTTAGTCCATCAAGCTTAATTTCATGAATATAATGCTCCCGCAAACCATCTACCAGCAAACGAATCGTTAGGCCATCTTCCGAAACCTTCAAGCCCTTCACCGAGAGATTTTTTTCGTCTTGTGGTGGACTTCCATAAACTGGGTGGTATTTGTAGATAAAGCTTTTAATTTGATAATTTTTAAAATCATTGGCAGTTTGTTTGTTCACGGGCTTGGTCAAATGTATTTCAAATCCATCCGGCATTGCTTTCACGGCTTTCATCTCGAAAGGCATTTTGCCCGTCCATACCAAACGCTCCAAACCAGAGGTAGTTGTACCAGCAGACCCCCATCCACGATTGGTTTCACCCACAAACAACGAACCATCTTTTCCAAAAACCATTCTCAAAATACCCGACTGAAATCCCTCTCTAAAAGCAAAAGCAGCTCCTTGATATTCTCCCTTCACTTTTTCTACAAATACTCTCGAAATATTACTTTTACCTTGGTCGCCAACAAATATTTGTCCTGCGAAAGGTCCAAAAGCCCCCTCCGTTTGGTCTTTGATGATTTCTGAAGTAGAAATACCCAAAATTCCATGAGGCAACCAAACCGCTGGTAATTTGATTTCTGGTATTTGTTTTTTGACTTCAAACAAATATTTGCCTCTCTCCGACTCAATATTTTCAGGTTTGATATAAAAACCATTAGCATCTTTGTTTTGACGAGGATTTACTTGGGCATACAATTGTTCGGTGGTCAGTTTTAGAGGAGAATTTGCCTCTCCTGTCCATCTTAAACCCGCCGGATGCCCCATAAAATCTCCTTTATTCACTTGGGCAATAAATCCAGAACCCATCCAATCTCCTTGATTATCTCCGTACCAAAATTCTCCATCAATCTCGCCTATACCACAAGGCGAACGCATTCCCGTCGCATAAGGCTCTATTTTTCCATCTTCTGTGATTTTAATCGCCCATCCACGCCAAGGCACTCGGCTTTCTCCTCTCCACCATTCTTCATCACCAAAAGCCACATTACCTGTAATAATCATCGACCCATCGGGCATTAGCTTCGGGCCAAAAGTATATTCGTGATAATGTCCAGAAATAGGTAAGCTACAAATGGTTTCGTACACATCTGCTTTGCCGTCGCCATTTTTATCCACTAACTTGGTCAGCTCTCCCCTCTGTGCACAATAAAATGCCCCATTTTTATAGGCTAAACCCAGAATTTCATGCAAACCACTTGCAAATTTTCTGTAAAAAGGAGTCGTTCCTCCTCCTAAATAAGGATTATTAACCACCCAAATCTCTCCTCTTCTAGTAGCAAGAGCAATATCTCCGTTGGGTAAATTCGTAATTCCTCCCACTTCCAACAACATATTCTCTGGAACAGGTAATGTTTGGATTCGATAATACTCATTTTCGGCATTATTTTGGGCAAATGCTCCAAAGAACACCCAAGAGAGTACCCATATTTTAATGTAATTTTTCATAGTACTTATTTATAATTTTTTAATGCTTGAAAAATAGTTACGACTATTCAACAGATTCCTGCCGAATTTACCAAATTATCAGATAATTCAATTTTTCGCTTGCTGGTGCTACCAATTCTTTCTGTCCATTTGATTCTCTGATTTGTGCCATAAGTCCTGCTCCACATTTGATATAATATGCCGCATCTCCAATCAAATACAACTCTTCTGATAGTTTGGTGATATTTTGGGCAGTAGCCAATCTTACGTAAAGATTGTTGGTAGTTCCTTGCACAGAAATATCCCTTCTGAATGCTTTGGCATCTTCATTAGGGACAATTCTATCCGACACTTTCGCTTGTCCGACATCATATTTGAAAGTCGGTTGCCCAAACTCATCCAACTCATATCCCCTCGCACGATACGAACTTTCTGTATTTTTCCAAGTTTGATTTCCATTTTCAAGCACTTCCATTGTCGGAGTATCTCCTAATACCAAAACACTGCCCATCGGCTTTGAGCTTCCATCTCCTCTGTCGTTCCACATAGGGGTAGTATTCAAATAATTTCCTTTCCAAACCTGAAATACCGAGCCATTATCCAAATCGTATGTCAAGTGAATATTCTCTTTATTTCCTACCGAAATGGCGTGTACTACTCGTTTATTCTTTTCTCCTTCTTGGATATCCATAAAAGACCTCAACAACACAGGTTCTGCGGCAGTCGGTAGTAAAATTGGAGAAGTAGGGATAGAAACCAAAACAGAATTTGTAGTGTGCAAAGCATGCTTGCGAATAGTTTCAGATTCGGCATATAAACCTAAAGAAGGCTGCAACCAACCATCTGATTTCCAATAATACATCTCAAAATCTACTTGTCCGGCTGGCAAGTTGCCGCTGATGGCAACACCTCTGAAACCATGTACCCAGACCAATCGCTCTACGCGTACGACTCTGTGCCCACCATGGTTCGCCGCATCAACAACACATTCAAACGTGCTGACGAAATTCAATGGGGCCGTGGCATCAACCCAGGCGACAAAGAATTCATCGACTACTTCTTGCCAATCGTTGCTGACGCTGAAGCCGGTTTCGGTGGCG
>CAYUFZ010000232.1:0-4897 GCA_964444025.1 uncultured Emticicia sp. | reverse complement strand
AGAAAAAATGGAAGATCTTACCTTTAGAATCGGGGTCAAGTCTTTTTATCAAACAAATTCTGAACAAGCATATATTCTCTATAAAATTGCTCGTGAAATGGCAAGTTTGAAAGGAGATGAACTTGTATATGATTTATACACTGGAACAGGAACTATTGCCAACTTTGTTGCCAAAAAATCAAAAAAAGTCATCGGAATTGAATATATAGAAGATGCTGTTGTCGATGCTAAAATCAACTCGTCTGTGAACCTGATTAATAATACAGAATTTTATGCTGGCGACATGCGTAAATTCCTAACGAAAGAATTTCTAGAACTCAACGGCAGACCAGATGTTGTAATTACAGACCCACCTCGTGCAGGTATGGACGAGAATGTCGTAAAAGTATTGATGGAAGCAGAGCCAAAAAAGATAGTCTATATCAGCTGTAACCCAGCGACACAAGCCCGTGATTTATCTATGCTTTCTGAAAAATATCAAATAGATGAAATACAACCCGTTGATATGTTTCCGCATACACATCATGTAGAAAATGTTGTCAGTCTTTCGCTAAAGTAATCTGATAAAAAAAGACCTTGAAAATTTGCTTCAAGGTCTTTTTTATGAATTATTATTTGCTTACATACCCAAGCTCTTCGACAATGGTTAAATTTTTTGTATTCTTCCTTGTTCTGAAAGCAATTTCTGGCTTATATCCTTCTGTGGTTTTGGCATAATATCCCGTGCCATCATAATGTCTTTTTCTAGGATTTTCTTTACATGATGTCGAGCAAGCTCCCTCCATTTCATAACCACATTTTTCACAAATAGGAACATGCTCATTACAATCTGGGTTGGCACAATTGACCATTCTATCGCAATCAGTACCACAAATATGACATTTAGAAATAACCACCGGATTGACTGAATTTACTTCTGTCGTCAGCCTACTATCAAACACATAACATTTTCCATCAAAGTTTTCGCCTCCCGCTTCAAGACCATATTTAATAATTCCACCATGTAGCTGGTAAACATCCTTAAAGCCCCTCGACAACAAATAAGCACTTGCTTTTTCGCACTTGATACCCCCTGTACAATAAGTAATAATTTTTTTATCCTTCAGATGCTCAATTTCGTCGATATGTTGGGGTAATTCCCGCAAGGTTTCCATATCAAAAGTAATCGCTCCATGAAATTTCCCTACGGCATGTTCATAGTTCGAACGCATATCAACCAATACCACATCGGGGTCATTTTGAATTAGCTCCTTAAATTCGGCTGGCTCTAAATGTTTGCCCGTTTGCTCCAATGGATTTACTGGCAACTCAGAGTGAACAATCTCTTTTTTGATTTTAACATACAATTTTCTAAAAGCATGTTCTTCGTGTTTTTCAACCTTAAAGTCGGTTTTTGCAAAACGAGGGTCAGACTTTACCCAATTCATATACCTTTCGGTATCTTCTTTCAATCCAGATACAGTACCATTTAATCCCTCAGGAGCAATAATAATTCTTCCTAAAATATTGTTATCGATACAAAACTGATGATGAATGTCTCTATATTCGACTACATTTTCAATCGGTGAATAAATGTAGTACAAAAGTACACGATAATCTTGTTCGGTAGGAGTACCGAAATCATTTCTTTGATTTTCCATAAATATCTCCAACTGCAAATTGGTTTGATTAAAAATACAAAAATACAAAACATATTTTTTTTATTCTATGATATTTATCAGATAAATAGTTATTTTGCAGAATAAATTTTAAATAGCAAAATTAAGAGATGCATATTGCGATTGTCGGTAATATTGGAGCAGGAAAAACTACTTTAGCCAAAAAATTGGCAGACCACTATGATTGGGAAGTATTGTATGAAGCAGTGGATAACAACCCATATTTGGCAGATTTTTATGATAACATGAGTCGCTGGTCGTTTCATTTACAAATTTTTTTCTTAAACAGTAGATTTGAACAAATTCTTAAAATTCAAGACCTAAAGCAAGAAAAAACAATCATCCAAGATAGGTCAATTTACGAAGATGCTCACATATTTGCTAAGAACCTATATGATGAAGGGCTGTTTGACCCAACGGACTACCAAACATACAAAAACCTTTTTGACAGCATCACGCAGGCAATCGTGCATCCAGACTTGATGATTTATCTCAAAGCAGACATTCCTAAACTAAGCAAACAAATCAATAAAAGAGGGAGAGCATTTGAAAAAAACATTGACATCAACTATCTCAAAAGCCTAAACGAATTATATGAAAATTTTACAAAAAATTATACATTCGGAAAACTCCTGACCATCGATGTCAATGAATTAGATTATGCAGAAAATCCAAATGACTTTGAATTTATTGTCAATCAAATCGATAACCAATTAAATGCCGTTATCAATCTACATTAATCCTTTTTTTAAAAAATCTTGATTTGATAGAAGTTCTCAGTTTATCAAAATAAACATGGTAAATATCTTTTTCAAAAAGACGGGCATCGTTGGTTGCTTTCGACAAAAAATACAATCCGAACATTAACAAAACTGCATCTGGCAACCAAACCCCTATCAAAGTGGGCCAAATATCTTCTTTTGCATATTTATCACCCAATTGCATTAAGACATACATTAATATAAAAAAAGTAATCGAGAGTAAAACGGGCATGCCAAATCCACCTTTTTTAATAATAGACCCCAAAGAAGCCCCTATCAAAAACATTACAAAACAAGCAAATGCCATCGTAAATTTGTGCCATTTTTCAATATCAGATTTAATGGCATCTCTTCTTTTATTTTTGACGATGTCTAAAGTTGTAATAAATTGGTCTCTAATACTTTTAGCCTGATTGATAGCCGTTTCATACGCAACATCTTTATCATTTTTCTTATCTAAAGTATCTAGTTTGGCTTGTACCCAAGCACCAGGATATATTTTTTTATAAATTTTCTCTTGAGGCTTGATTGCAAAATACCTTTTTTTGAATTGAAAATTATACAATTGGGTGGCAGTGTTGATTTGAGAAGTTAGCGTTTTTGAAATTTCCTTTCTGATTGAATCCCCTTGAACTTCCAATTCAGAAATATTTTTCATGTATTCATGATATTGAAACTGATTCTCATCAGTTCTTTTCATTCCAAAAGATTCAAGAGAAAAAACCAATTTATTTTTTGAGAAACTATTTTTCACAAACTGCGATTCATCATAAGCCCCTTCATTATTCAGATAATCAACATAATTTGACCCTTTAAATAATTCAAAAACCAAATATGAATTATTATTTATTGTGTACATTTTACCCGAATCTGCCAAAGTTACGTTTAAATTCCCATTGTTATTGGTATGATTATAAATCGTGATACCCTTCAGGGTTTTTCCATCGGCGAACTTTTTTTGTACTTTTATCGAATAGCCAGGAATTTCCTTGTAGAAAATTCCCTCTTTCAAATTTAATGTAACTTTAGAAGTTTTAACATCATATAAAAGACTATATCCCTTTAAATTTGCCCAAGGATTGACAGTATTATTGTACCAAAGCGAAAACACGCTGACCATCGACGCAAAAACCATAGCAGGCAAAAGCACCCTTGAAATTGGAATACCAGCAGATTTGATAGCTGTCAATTCAGAATATTCACCCAGATTACCAAAACACATCAAAGAAGCGAGTAATACAGAGAGAGGCAGAGCAATCGGTACAGTGATTAAAGAAAAATACAAAAAAAGACGAGCAAATACATCGTAACCTAAATCTTTACCAACAAAATCGTTGAAGTAAAGCATTAAAAAACGCATTAGAAAAATAAATACAACTACGCAGGTAGTCAAAAAAAACGGTCCTAAAAATGCCCTAATTACTAAAATATCTATTTTTTTCATGCAATAATAAAGAATGTATCGCAAAATTCCGACAGAAATTCCACAAACACAAATCTTAATACTTTAAACACAACAAATTTATGAACATTCCCAATAAATTTATCCGCCTATAATTTCTTTTAGCTTATAAATCATATCATCCCAGATATCCTCCAGCTCATCTTCATCATTTATCTCAGAATTATCTGTAATTTTCAGGAAAGTCGCATTTGTCAACTCACTTTGGTCTAATTTGAATTCGACATAATTTCCTTTTTGTGTGTCCTTTATAAACTCAAATTTAACCATCTTATTGGCACGTTGCACGGTCATTTTTGCTGGATGACTTTCCCCATCCCAAACAAAGTCAAAATTTGAATCATTTGTATATTTTACCTTTGAGGCAAACCATTGCTGCAAACCAGCCGGCGTACTTAAATATGGGTACAAAACTTTAGGCGATGATTTGAATTCGTACTCTCTCGAAAATTTGAATTTTTCCATATTTATCTAAGTTTTATTAAATTCTTTCCTAATATTTCACAAAATATATAATTTATTAAAGAAATCATATAAATTTTAAGGAAATTTTCATTTTGTGAATTATAATTATTGCAATGTAAGAAAACTTTACTTAATTTTGCAACATAATTCTTCGGGATAATAAAAAAATAATTAATGCGGGATAGCTCAGATGGTTAGAGCGTAGGATTCATAACCCTAAGGTCGGCGGTTCGATTCCGCTTCCCGCAACTTAAAAAGAGCCTAAAAAGCTCTTTTTTCTTTTTAGTGTAAAATTTCATACACCAACATTCTCAAAATATCTCCTTCTTTTTCCTCTCCCGTACCAATACCCTTTGACTTCAAATCGGCTATTTTTAGTGAATGAATGATTCTCTGTAATTTGGGGAATGAGTAATTTCGCTGTACCGCCATATAATCTTTAGCAAAAAACTGATTTATTTTAAGCAATGCCGCTATTTCAGATTCGCTATTTACTTTCGATACTGAAACCAACAAAGCCTTACTAAAAAAATTATATAAAATAATTATCA
>CAYUFZ010000231.1:0-4910 GCA_964444025.1 uncultured Emticicia sp. | reverse complement strand
GTTGATAGCTTATTCAAAAGGGCATTAGATACTATTTTGAGCATAAATTGTAATATTTAATTAGGTTTTGGGTCAATTTACATAAAAAATTAGATTTTTTCTATAAATGCTGCACTAGTTTTTGCCCTAACATCTTCCAAGGTCGCACCTGGGAGCAAATCAATTAAGGTCAATTTTCCTTCCTGAAAATTAAATACAGCCAAATCCGTAATGACCATATCGACCACTCTGGCGGCAGTCAAAGGTAAGATACATTTTGGCACTATCTTAGAAGACCCATCAGGATTGGTGTGAGTCATGGTAATAATCAGTCGTTTTGCACCTTTTGCCAAGTCCATTGCTCCGCCAACTCCCAATAAAGGTTTGCCCGGAATAGCCCAATTTGCCAAATTAGCCTCCTCATCAACTTCCAAGCCTCCCATAATTGCTACATCAATGTGACCACCACGAATCATAGCAAAAGAATCTGCACTATCAAAATAACTACTTCCCTTCAGAGCTGTCACTGGAATTTTACCTGCATTGACGGGGTAATCCATCGCTCCCCCTCCATCTGTTGGCACAGGCCCTACACCAAGCATTCCATTTTCTGTATGTAAAATAATGCCATGCTCTTCGGTAATTAAATCCGCTACTAACGTTGGGATTCCAATGCCTAAATTCACCACATCCCCCTTTTTTAATTCTTGTAATGCACGTCTTGCCATGTTCATTCGACTCTCATCTACTTTTTTTGAAGCCGAAACAGTGGCAGATGTCCCTAAATCTTCTAAAGTGATTTTAGCCTCTACCAAATAATCGACAAAACACCCTGGCGTATGCACAAATTCTGGAGCAATCTCCCCTACAGGAACAATCTCTTCTACTTCAGCAATAACCAAGTCTGCTGCGGTAGCCATCGCTTTATTGAAATTATTTTCTGTCATTCGATATTGCAGATTTCCCGCAGTATCTGCTCTCCAAGCACGTATAAAAGCAACATTTCCTCTAATTCCTTTAATAAATACTTGCTCTATTCCATCAATTATTTTGGTTTCTCTCCCTTCTGCTATCAATGTGCCTACTGAAGTTGGTGTATAGAATCCTCCTATACCTGCTCCTCCAGCTCTAAGAGCCTCTGCCAAAGTTCCTTGAGGCAACAATTCTGCTTCAACTAAGCCAGATTGCACGGCTTTCACAGCATTAGGATTACTTGTAAAAAAAGAACCGATAATTTTTTTTAATTGTCCATTGGATAATAATCTATCTCCTCCCAATCCGGGTTCGCCGGTGTTATTTCCAATAAATGTTAGATTTTTTGTGCCAATTTCTGCCAAAGCGTGCATCAAATGCACAGGATTTCCAGTCATTCCGAATCCCCCTTGCAATAAAACATCCCCCTCTTTTACCATTTTAGCAGCTGTATAAACATCGATTACAGGCGTAACTTTCATGTATTAAATTTTTAGGTATAAATAATGTAAATCAGTTGATAGTAAATATTTTTTTAAAACTATTTCAATATAATAAATTTATTATCATATACTTAGAATAATCTTAAAAAAAATAAAATCAATTAAACCAAGCCATTTAAAATTTTTCAAAAGGCAAACCCACATAATTTTCGGCGATGGTGGTTGCGTAAGCTTGAGACATACTTATATAATCAAACTTGGCTTTTTGCAAATGATACGTAAATGAACCATGAGCATCTTGCTTATGAAACAAAGTTGTCATAAAATTAGAGAAATCTTGTGCTCTCCAGATTCGTTTGAGGGCAATTTCAGAATAAGAATCAAGCATTTTCATGGAATTATTTTGGTAATAATCCACCAATCCATCGACCAAATGTTTGACATCTGCCACTGCTAAATTCAATCCTTTTCCACCTGTAGGAGGAACAATATGAGCGGCATCGCCTGCTAAAAACAACCTTCCAGATTGCATATTATCGGTAAAGAAACTTCTCATCGGGGTAATACTCTTTTCAAAAATAGGGCCCGATTGCAAACGCCAACCTTCTGTCCCTAATCGAATCGAAAGCTCCTCCCAAATTCTTTCATCAGACCAATTATCGATATGGTCGTCATTATCTACCTGAATATACAAACGACTGACTTTATCCGAACGCAAACTATGTAAGGCAAAGCCATTTTCGTGGTAAGCATAGATGAGTTCGTCGGTAGAAGGTGCTACATTAGCCAAAATTCCTAACCAACTGAACGGGTAAGTGATTGAAAATTCATGAAAAGATTCTTTTGGCAATGTTTTACGACCAATTCCGTGAAATCCATCGCAGGCGGCTACAAAATCACAATCCAAGCGTCCTTCTTCTCCTTGATAAACAAAATGAATGCTTGGCGAAGTGCCTTCAAATCCTTCAATTTTAGTAGCCTCTGCCTCAAAATATAATTCTCCGCCAGCAGCATACCAAGCATCTGTTAAATCTTTTACGATTTCTTGCTGACCATAAATGGTGATATTTCTACCATCGGTCAATTCTCCAAATGGAATTCGGATACGTTTTCCATCAAAATTCAAATAGACACCATGATGTTCTTGTCCTTCTTTGAGCAATCTATCGGCCAATCCCAAATGTTTGTAAATATCTACCGTGTTTTGTTCCAATAAACCAGCCCTAACCCTCGAGGATACATATTCTCTGCTGCGATTTTCAAGAATAACTGATTCAATTCCCTGTTGTTTGAGCCAATGAGCCAAGGTTAATCCAGCAGGCCCTGCCCCAATAATTCCGACTTGAGTTTTAATATTTTTCATGATTCATTTTATTCCATTTCTTTAAATACTTCCTCTGCCAAATGAAAGGCATCATTGGCAGCCGGCAATCCACAATACAATGCCGCTTGCATGAATACTTCTTTCAATTCTTGTTTGGATACACCATTATTAAATGCCGCTCGAATGTGCATTTTTAATTCCGTTGCACGATTCAACGCAATCAACATCGCAATCGTAATCAAACTTTTATCGTGTTTGGATAAAGCCGGACGAGTCCAAATATCGCCCCAAGCATACTTTGTAATAAAGTCCTGAAAATCAGCATTAAAATCATTTTTTTTTGCGTTTGCCCGATTTACATGTTCGTTTCCTAACACAGTCCTTCGTACATGCATGCCTCGCACCGAAGTTTCATCCCCCACAATGAAATCAATCAGAACTTGAGCATATTCTGAGGGCAATTCGGTACTAGCTAAATGCCTAGCCTTTAGAATTTTCAACGTCGAATTTGGGATATTTTGTGCCAGAAATTCTGCTTGCTCCACATTCGTTACTGGGTCTTCCTCTCCAGTAATCACCAAAGTTTCCACCCCAACTTTCGAAAGCGTTTCTCTAAAATCAGCATCACGAATGGCTTCGCAACAATTCGAATATGCCTGAATATCACTTCTCAAAAACATCGCTTTGGTTTCTTCGACACGCTTTGGATTTTCAGCTCTGAATTTATCCGTAAACCAACGAATCATCGTATCTTCAACAATTGCCTCCATTCCATGCAACGAAATCGTCTCAATTCTTGAATTCCAACGCTCATCATTGCCAATTTTAGCACCAGTATTACTGATAATGAGCTTTTTAAGTCTTTTGGGGGCATTTATTCCTAACCATTGACCGATTAATCCTCCCATCGAAAGGCCGCAGAAACAAAAGGAATCAATCCCTAATTCATCTGCTAAGTCAAGCACATCTTGCCCCAAATCAGCAATCGTCAAGGAATTTTCTAGCTTCCCCCTTTTTAGATTGTCGTATCTCAATACTCTGAAATACGGCAACAAATGAGGCACTACTTCCTCCCACATCATCATTTCCGAACCCAGAGAGTTGGAAAAAATCAAAACTGGACTATTTGGCGTTCCTTCTATTTTATAATGAAATTTTGACATTTATTTGAAAGTTTCAGTAAAAAACTAATTTCTATGATATTTATCGAGAACATCGTCGATAATTTCTTCAGATAATCCGAGTACATTCGCAGGGTTGAATAATTCTTCCACATTCTCTAAAGGTAAAGCTGATTCTTTCAGAATATCTTTTAAATGCTTATTTTTCTCGACAACCTCCCGACAAGCAGACTCTAAAAATTCATGAGCATTTTTTTTGCCCATCAGTGGTGTAAGAGCCAGCGAAACCCGTTCTGCAAAAATCAATCCTTTCGTTAAATCAATATTTGTTCTCATTTTAGCAACATCTACCTCCAAAGAACCCAACAACTCGATTGCTTTTTCTAATGACCCACCTGCAATTTTGATTATTTCGCTCAAAATCTCCCATTCTGCATGCCAAATCCCTGCCGAACGCTCGTGTTCTTGTAGCATAGAAGCTTTCAATGAAGCCAATAAACCTGGTATTTTTGTTGCATTCGCAAGAATCGCCGTAGAAGTTACAGGATTTCGTTTATGAGGCATGGTGCTAGAACCTCCTTTGCCTTCAGCCGCCCCTTCCATCACTTCGGCAACTTCTGTTTGCATCAACAAAATAATGTCTTTGGCAATTTTACCTAAAAATAGAGCAAATGTAGATAAGCTATCTGCAAATATTTGAAACGGGATACGATTGGTATGCCAAGAATTTCTTTCTCCCAAACCTAAAATTTCAGCCATTTTAGTCCGAACCTTTCGATTGATTCGAGCATTCCCAAGCCCTACTGCTCCAGAAAGTTGAAGATACAATACTTGTTTTTTAGCATAATCTAAATTTTGCTGACATTCCAAGACAGCCTCCAACCAATAAGCAACTTTGACTCCAAAAGTTATAGGACTCGCTTGCTGCAACAAAGTTCTTCCCATCATGATAGAATCTCGATGTTTATGTGCTATATTCGCCAAAATTTGACTCAATCTTTCGATATTTTTCTCGAATAAATCATAGCAATTTTTTATTTGTAAAACCGTAGCAGTGTCAATAACATCTTG
>CAYUFZ010000230.1:2222-4912 GCA_964444025.1 uncultured Emticicia sp. | reverse complement strand
CACGAATTGGTTCGGGCCCTTGCGAACCCACAATCATCAGTATTTTATCGGATTGAACATCTGCAATGGCAGCACAAACTTCCATTTGAGCATGTGTTGCCATCGGAGTACGGTATTCTTGTTTAAATAATTTTGCTGCTGCTTTTTCAAGCAAAGAAACTGCCTTTCCTTCTTTCTGTACACTTACTTCTTTTCCATTGCCAACAGTCACCATTTTTAGTAAATCCGACTGCTGAACAAGATTTGGTCGGTGCCATTCGACTTTTATTTTTTTGGACGCTGCCTCTGCTGCATAATACGATTTTGCAATGACAGCGAGCAACTCACCTTCTCGCACAACTTTGACTACTCCTGGCGAATTTTCAGCCTCTTGTGTATCCAAAGATTTGATTGTTCCATCTAAAAAAGGAGATTGAATTTTTACGGCGTATAACATCCCTGGCAATTCACTGTCGAGTGTATATTTTGCCTTCCCCAGCACTTTATCTTGTAAATCTACCCTTTTGACAGAAGTTCCGATAATTTTAAAATCCTTTTTATCTTTCAACTTAGGAGTTTTAGGAATCTCCCAATTTTTATTCTCTTGTGCTATTTCTGAAAAAGAAACTTTGTTTGTTCCTGATGCCAAAAAACCGTTTTCAATCCGAATGGCAGAAGCATCGACCTTCCATTTTTTTGCAGCGGCCAATTTTAGCATTTCTCTCATGGTAGCTGCGACTTCCCGAATTGGTTCGTACAAACTTGCCGTAGAACTACTTCCTCCAGTATTCAATTTATCATACAATCCACTAGAAGTGCTGGCATGCCTAACCTTTATACTTTCGTAAGGAATTTCCAATTCTTCTGCCGCAATCAACGCAAAGCCGGTCCAGACACCTTGCCCCATCTCGATTTTGGGAGAATGAAGCAAGACCGTATTGTCGGGCAATAATTCAAACCAAAAATCAGGTTGGAATGAACTTATCATGGCAGGAATGTCTATATTTTCTGCTTGAGTCGCAACAAAACGTCGAGTCGGCGAACAAGCCAAATAACTTGCTACCACCGAACCACCCAAGACAATTGCCCCTCTTTTTAGAAATTTTCTACGAGAAAATGATGCTTTTGTTGATGATTGATTCATTATTTCGATGGTTTAGGTTGAGAATTTATTTCAGCAGCACGCTTGATTGCCTTGAGGATACGGGGGTGTGTTCCACAACGACAAATATTGGTAATGGCACTTTTGATGTCGTCGTCTGTTGGCTTAGGGTTTTCTTGAATCAAACGGGCAGCAGCCATCATAAATCCCGACTGGCAATACCCACATTGTGGCACTTGCTCTTCTATCCATGCCTGCTGAATGGGATGCAAAAGGCTTTCATTTTCGGATAAACCCTCTAAGGTCTTCACATGTTTTGAGGCAATCTCTGAAACCGGAACAGAACACGACCGCACAGCCTCGCCGTTGAGATGCACGGTACACGCTCCACACATACCCATACCACAACCAAATTTAGTGGCAGTCAGCTTCAATTCATCCCGCAATACCCACAAAAGTGGCATGTCAGGTTCTACTTCCAGACTGACCGGCTTCCCGTTCAGATTAAAGTCAAGTTTCATATTTTATTTGTTGAATAGTTCTATAATAATCGAATTAAAGGAAAAATTAGTGAAATTCTATGACTGAAACAAAAATCTGTTAAGAAAGTTTCCTAAATAGCAAAAAAGGCCTTCTCAATATGGAAGACCTTTTTTTTTCAATAACCCATTAATTTCCTGTTTTTACTCTTTTTTGTTCGGATTCTGTCGCTGTACTTCTACCTCTTGCCGCTTTTACATTCTGATTTCCAAATTTATAGGAGAAAGTCAATCGAATATTACGACTATCCCATTTGTTGTTCATGGACATTTTTACGCCTGCAAAATCTGCCTTTCCATTCCAAAAGCTTGTCAAGAAAATATCATTTATATTCAACTTCAACGAACCTTTTTTATTCCAAAACTGATGCTGAACCCCAGCATTAATCGCATATTGTCTCAAACCCGCTATCATACCATAATTATTCGGAGAATTATACCACATCGAAATTTCGGCATTGGTTCTGGAAGACAATTTCAGCTGATTACTGGTATAAAAATTATAAGCCCATCTTTCTATGGATAAAGGTTGATTGGATAAAACACCCGAAAATTTGTTGTAATACACAGATAAATTATTCTGTGAAGTCCACCACTTCGTAATCGGGATAGGAACTGAGAAATTGATATTAAAGTTATGATATTTGGCTAAATTCTCTTGGAATGCAAACGTAATTTTCTCTGGGTCAATGCCTTTAATATCATTGTATTTTTTTATTTTCTCCAAAACTTCTGGAACATTCACTGCATTTTTTATCACTTCCATCATCATATCATTCGTCACCCCATACCCCACACTTGTCACAAACGCATCTTTGTAAGTATGTGTTATTTCAAAATTATTGGTGTATTGCGGCCGAAGATAAGCATTTCCTAGCTTATAAGTGTATGGGTCTAAGAAATCTACGAAAGGATTCAAAGATTCATAATCTGGTCGTTCGATTCGTTTGCTGTATGAATAGGAAAACTGGTTATTTTTATTCAAAACTTCTGTGATGAAAATACTCGGAAAAACATTGGTATAGCTACGGGTACGGGTTTCGTTCAGGGTCAGCGATTTTCCGAGAGAA
>CAYUFZ010000230.1:1534-2212 GCA_964444025.1 uncultured Emticicia sp. | reverse complement strand
TCCAACCTCAAACCCGCCTGAAGCGACCATTTAATTTTGCTTGTCGGATTGCTCAATTCTTTGCTGAAATTGGCATAAGCGGCACTAATGCTTTCTTCATAAATAAAATGATTGCTTCGCCCTTTATCTGGTAATCCATTTTGGAAAAAACGAATATCATTATCTGACTTGACGTGACTAAACTTCAACCCAGACTCTATTTTAGCTTTTATTTTCGGTATTGGATACACATAATCGGTCTTTAATGCCAAAATCTTATAAATATTCGGGGTATGATTGGTAATTGTCAGAGGTGTGTTATTTTCGACAGGAACGAAATTCACAAACCGATAAAATTTAGAGACCATGCCACGCTCCAAACTAAGATTGTCATAAATCGACATCTGCCGTCAATTCCCGTCCGGTAGAATCGAACGTATGCTTGAAGTTCAAATTTAAAGTTGTATTTTTCCATGTTCTCAAATTACTTGCCGTCGTCACCAAACTCGAATCTGGGGTATTGCTTTCTTTTGATTTAATATAAGTAGTATTAATATTCGGAGCTGTCGGATGATTTTGCCATGCCCCCGCACTTCCATTTACCAACAAGCCGATGGTTGTTTTGGAAGAAAGAAAATAATCTGTGCCTAATTTATAAGAAAAATTGGGATTGAAAGGGTTAAAGAAAAAGAAAATTTT
>CAYUFZ010000230.1:0-1524 GCA_964444025.1 uncultured Emticicia sp. | reverse complement strand
GTACCGGTACGCATATTGCTCAAATACCTTTCCCCCGATATCCCTAACAAAAAGGTTACTATTAAATCGTTGATTATCCGAAAAAGTCAGATTGGCAAACGAATTCAATTTTCCTTGTCTATTATTTAGATTAAGGCTTGTACTAAATTTTGGCATAATACCAGGGCGAACATTCTCCACATTCTTGAAGTCCGAACTCAAGCCTTTGGCAAGCTGTGGAGCTAAACTTCCCGCAAAACCCGTAGAAATACTGCCATTTGTACCAAAATTTTTATTTTTTTTCGTTATGATATTGATAACCGCCTTGCCGCTTGCATCAAATCGAGCAGGTGGATTTGAAATAATTTCTATCTTTTCGATTTGGTCGCTGTTCATATTTTTTAAGATATTTGCCAAATCACCGGATGACATATACGTTGGTTTTCCATCCATCAATACCAGCACTCCTTGTTTGCCTTTGACACTTATATTATCGTTGTTATCTACCGTTACACCCGGTGATTTTTGAAGCACTTCCATCACTGTATTGCCATTTGCAATAATACTTCCTTCAACATTTACTATCAATTTGCCAGCTTCTTGTTCGATAAAAGGCTTTTTGGCAGTGACCGTCACGCCTTCTAATTTTTGAGCATCGGATTTCAGTACAATTTTCTTGAAATCAATTTCAGGGTTTTCTTTATTTAAGACAAATTTGGAAGAATAAAATTTTTCATACCCAACCATCGAAATCGACAAAATATAGGGCATATTTGCCTGTTTTGAAGAAAATTCAACATTAAAATTCCCGTCGGTATCGCTTACAAATCCCTTCACTAAAAGAGAATCTTTGGCATTTAACAATAAAATGTTTGCAAATGGCAATGATTGGTTCTTGTCATCAACAATACTTCCCTTAATCTTAACTTGAACTGCATTGTCTTGATTTTGGGCAAAAACACCTAAGAATAACAAGACAAATAATTTAGTAAACAATATTTTTTTCATGAACTTTATTAAATGGATTGTTGCCTTCTTCGACAATCAATCTGTTTGAAATAATTTGGATTTATTTATTTGATACAAAAATATCACTACTTTGTATTACAAGGTAATATATAATACATAAGTGGTTTTATTTTTAGGATGAATGGCGAAGACGAACGACACGAAATAGAGATGAAAATATTAGTCGGAAGGTTGCACTTTGATATAGGAAATTCTCAATATCCGAAAAAAAGTAGAGAAGCATTTATTGACACAATGTCTTTTTTGATTCGTTTCTGTTAATTTTTGTATTTTGAAACCTAAATGAAATGAATAATCACCTTTATCGTTCTAAAAAATGAAATGATAATTTGAAATTTTAATTTTTAAACATACTCTTAAAACGATTCAACTATCAAATCTATCAATAATTACTATCTTTGTAAACAGAACAATCATTAGAAAAAACCATCAATGAAACTCATCAAAGTAGCGGCAGGTACGCTAAACCAAACCCCTTTGGATTGGACAAATAACCGCAATCATATTATTTCTTGT
>CAYUFZ010000229.1:0-4919 GCA_964444025.1 uncultured Emticicia sp. | reverse complement strand
GATGCTCTGTGCTGTTCGGACTTTCCTCAAGAACTGAAAGTTCTCGCGATAAGACAACTTATTTTTTCTTTTTACAAAGGTATAGAATTTAATGTAAAACATATTACATTCCCTCTATCTTTAATTCTACTTTACCCTTTGCCTTTACTAAAGTTACGATACTTCGTGGCGTAAGATAAACCTTATCCGTTGCGACAGAGTCAATTTTACCAATCAATTTTACACCTTTTTTGACTTCACTGTTGAGACTACTTTCAATACTTTGTTTTGCATAAGTAATTAACTCATCAACTGGCACCCCGAAATCATTTTGAATCATACTAACTAACCTCCCTTCCAATAGCCAAGACGCTGCTTTGACAAGAATGTTTCGGGTTTTAATATCAAAATCAGTATTTGTTAAAACTATTTTTTTCTTTTGAGCATCATAAACAGGAATACCTTTGATATAGACAAACCCCTTGACACTTCCCTTCAATCCAGCTTTAATAACCAAAAACTCCTCACTTCCATAAATATCTAAATCTGTTACTTCTACAGAATACTTACCCTCCTTAAAATCATATTTTTGACCCACAAACATATCTGCTCCTAGCTTGGCTGCTTCCGTGATAGGTACATCACTCATTAAGCCAACCTGAAAATCATTTGGAATAGTAGTAACTAATTTTAAATTCGGCACATTATTCACGAGCGTAAACGAGGGTTTATCTCCTGTTATTGTTTCTGTATATGTCTTAATACCAATGGTAGATTTCAAATTCCGTCCCATGGTAGTCAATGGCATCATAGATATTTCCAAAGGAGTTATTTTAAGCCAAGTACGATATTGTTCCGAAACCAAATAAGGTTGGAGTGCAACATTCCACGCTTGCATTACATAAGGCTTTAAGCTCATATTTTTTGCGACCGCTTCATCTAAAGACTGTGCAAATTTGCCATGATTCGCTTCAATGATTTTGCCAATGATAAAATCAACCGGTATATCAATCCCCACATTTAACTTAGGCTTACTAATCCATTCATAACCATTGGGGGCAGTGAATGTTTGTACAGACCAATCTGGACGAATCGTAAACTTAGTGGTAAATTTAAGATTAAGCTCAAATTCTAAAGGGATATATTTCATGATACCAAAAGCCCCTATCCCTTTTTCAGCCCAAATTTTCAAGGGAACTGAAAAGTTAAAAATATCATTGGTCGCTGATGTTATCAAAATATTAGATTTTTTCCATACTTTGCATTTAAAATTATCATTATTTCCATCAGCATAACTATTATCTTCATAAATCAGCCCACCAACAGAAGCATTAATTTGTTTTTCAATATCTGCGAAAGCAATATCAAAAGGAATACTAATCGCTGATGGGATTTTTTGAACTAACACAGTGTCTTGCATATAGCTTTCTTTTGGTGCTTCTGGATTTGACTTTTGAGCAAACAAAGCACCAGTAATCCCAATCATAGGTAATGTAATAACCAACTTTTTCAAATGTTTCTTCATCATAATCTATTTTATTTTAACCATAGTTGCCCCAAAACCAAATTTTTCTTTCTGTGCATCCTTAAACCATCCCACATTTTTATGTCCCGACAAACGTTTGTGGATTAAGTTTTTTAAAATTCCATTCCCTACCCCATGAATAAAAATTATTTCATCCATTCCCGTTGCAATCGCTGATTCCAAATTCTTCTCGAATACAGACATCTGTATAGTGATAATTTCTTCATTATTCAAACTACTGACATTAGAGACCAATTTTTCGATATGTAAGTCTATTTCAGAAGCAGGTTTAGCAATTTTCATACCCATTTCTTGTGAATTAGAGCTAAACATACTATTTTTTAGTTCCTCAGGATTAATCTTAACTGTATTCTCTTCAGCATCAAGCTGAAACAAATAACACTCTTTCGATAATATTGGGGCAATAGCCTTTGAATTAAAAAATGAATTTGCCCTTAAACGCATTTTTTTTGATAAAAATGATTTATACTTGAATTGGCTTGAATGGTAAAATAAACATTCAAAAATAATGACACCCCAATCATCAAAGTCTTTCAACAACAATTCTTTATCCGCACATTGATGCGATTTTGGCTCCAAGACACCCCCTATCAATCCGAAAAAATTTTGACTATTATCTAACATACAACTGAACGGCAGTGTCCAATCAGAATTATTTATGATATATACCTGTAATTTAGATTCATTTATGGGCAAAAAAGCCAAAAAAATTCCCTTATCTGCCCTAATTTCAGGATATTTCATAGGAATTTCTTTTTCTTTCACAGCAACATTTTTAGTGGAAGGGTGAAAAATATTATTTTCTACCTTAGAAACAATTGCCAATTCTTTTCTCAAAATAGGAAGTTTGAATCCCGCCTCAATTTCAACTTCAACCATGTCATTTTTTAAAAATTTCACAACAATTCCCTCTTCTTTCGAGTGAATTAATCTTACTTTATCTCCAATATTCATTTTTTATTTATTTAATAAATTAAAAAAAGCCCCAAAGGGCTTTACAAAATTAATAGAAACCATTATATTTTCTCGTTAGCCATTCAATAGAGATTAACAAAAAGATTATAAAAAACATCCACTTTAAATCAATTAAATTACTCATTTCTTCTATATTGCTCGACAAATCTGGACGTTTGGCAAGGTCGATTTTCTTTGATAGATTATCAATATCATTAAAATTGGTATATGACCCATTGGTTTGATTACTCAATGTCTTCAACAAATCAAAATCTGCTTTTAAATTCATATACTCTAAAGACGCATCTTTAATAACAAACCTGCCTTCCGATTTTTCTGTTTTTCCTAATACATTTGCAGTAGCTATATACTTATAAAAACCTGGTTTTAAATTAGAAATTTCAAATTTAGAATTTTCTTTTGTAGCTGTATAATCAAACTCCGAAGCAAATGATTGTTCATCAGCAATACTCAGATGAATGGGCTGATTATCTATTTTTTCGTAGATATTGTTATAAACTTCATTTTCAAATATTACCTTTTCTTCTATATCAAACTCATTTGCAACTGGATAAACTTTTAACTTTCTTTTATCTTCCTTGATAGAAATCAATTGTAAAGTTTTGGTAATAATCTCTTCAATAACTCTATTTTGAGAAAAGGATTTTTCTTCCATACGCCATTTCCATAAACCTTCGCCTGTAAAAACTGCTGTTTTTCGACTAATCGATGAATTGACCGCTAATAATGGCTTAGCCAACACCAAACTTCCTAATTTTTGATTTAAGATAACTTCAGAGCCAATGCCTAATGAATACTCACCAAAAACAGACAAAACAGGAGGAAATTGTCCCAAAAAAGACAAACTTTCATCGCTCAGACTAAATTGTTTGAAATCGGGATTTAATTTCGTAGAAACTTTATCTGCTTTGCCCGATTGCGTATTTGAAATAGTCAAAACCTGTTGAATACGATTGAAACCTGATACATTTGACTGATTTCCGAGTATAAAGAAAGTTGGTTTATTTTTAGCGAGCAGCTTATTGACAGTTAGATTTCCCATTCCATACATATCTGGCAATTGATGCAAAATAAGCACATCAAATGATTCGGCAATGATTTGATTAAAATCATCACTTTGGACATTACGAATCGTTAAATCATATAGCCCATTGTTTGAGATGATATCTTTCAATGCCTTTATATCAGGATGAGCTGTTAAAGCTACCAGCAGAACTTTTTCCTTTCCATTAACCACATCAATATACAAATCCTTAATATTGTTTTTAAGAGAAAACTCTCCCGATTGTGGCAATATTTCGATTTGATAATGTTGGATTCCTTTCTCAGTTGGATTCACTAAGTACTCAAAAGTGAACATATAATCGGAGCTGGTAGGAATTAATGCTTTTTTTTCTAAGATTTTATTTTCATGTTTTAAGACCACAACAATCTCTTTGTTCAAATAACCACTAGCATTCCCTTCGACACGAATTGGGAATTTATTTCCAAAATATGCAATTTTATTTGCTATCAACGATTGTATTTTTACATCTTTTCTCTCTGATGTGTCGCCATATCCTATCGAATGTATTTTAAAATTATATTTTGAGAGTATTGGAGATAAACCCGTATTGACAATTCCATCGGAAATCAATATAACATCAGTAAGGTTTCTACCTTCATAATTCGAGGCAATATTCTGTAATACCTTGGAGAAGTTTGAAGTTGAAACATTAAACTTCAGGTTATTTATATCCTGAATAGCTTGATTTTGACTAAATGAATGAATCTGAATATCATAGCCATTTTGTTTAAAATCAGAAATGACTTTCTGAATTTTCTGTTTTAAAAGCACCGTATTAATAGACTTAGAAGATACCAAATCCATGGAAGCAGAATTATCCACAACCATTACCACAATCGGTTTTTCGATTGATGACCTATTGGTTCTGAGAAGTGGATTGAGTATCAGTAACAAAATCAGTCCTACGACCAATGCTCTGATAACAAATAAAATTTTATTAATTAAGCTTGAAACTGTTTTTCTTTTTAGATAAAGAATAGAAGCATAAATAATACCCAATACCAGACATAGGAACAAATATCCAGGGGAATTTTGAAAAATTAATTCAGATTTCATTAAAAGTAATTACAAAAAGACAAAAGATTTATAAGATAAAAGGAAAATAAAGTACAATTTACAAAAAAAAATCGTCAAAATGTCAGAAAACACTTTGACGACTCAATAGACCTCATATTTTTATTACATCAACATACCACCATCTACTTGCAAGACCTGTCCTGTTATATATTTAGACATATCCGAAGCGAGGAAAACACAAGCATCAGCTACATCTTGCCCTTGACCTGCACGTCTTAAAGGAATATTTTTCATCCATTCTTCTAAAGCCTTTTCATTTAACTCCCCTGTCATTTC
>CAYUFZ010000228.1:338-4945 GCA_964444025.1 uncultured Emticicia sp. | reverse complement strand
AAAATATTGATTATCAGAATCGATATAATTTGAAATTTGAACATTGACCAATGGTTTTTTATATTTCCCATTTACTTGTAATTCAGAAACTTCGTCTAATATTTTTAAAGCTCCCCATCTTCTACAATAATGTTCTTTTTGTGTTTCTTGCGGATTATGTCTCTTGGCAAGATGCATCTCTTTCGTTAGGTGATATACTTTTTTTCCAGATTCTGCTTCAAACCTGAGGAAGAAAATCCCATCAATGCCAAAATACTTTGGTAAAACATTACTGATTCGGTGGTAGAGTGTTTCGGGAGTAGCTTGAAAATAATCCATCAAATCTATGATCTGTTTATCATTCCAAATTGAATTACTGAAAATTGCCTCCAATTTATGAATTAGCTGCTCTCTACGTATCAAAATAGCCCCTGCAAAATAAGAAGCATTAAAATTATTCAAGACAGAATCAAATGACTTTACTTCAACCCATGAAGAGGTATAAGGCCGTTCTTTTATTTTCATATACAAAAAACCCAACTCCCTACCAAGCGTAAAAGCCCTTTGATCGGAAGTAATTCTTTTGTTTATCAATAAAGTATTTGTTTTGGGCAAAAAAACCGACCTAATATTTATAATATCTGGATAATCACTTTCGTCGAAGTAATTGATGGTGTAGCCATACTTTTCTGTTAATAAATTTGACAAATAAAACTCGTCAATTTGTTTACTACTTGGAATTTTATGGTCAAGCAAAAATTTCTCAGCAATTTGTTCAATTTCTGGAAAATAATTATCGTGCATTTCCTGATATGAACGAAGGACAGCAAAATAAAACTGTTCCACAGACATATTATAGCTTCTTCCTATTTCGATAATAGTGCTGATAAAAGCACTCAACTTGGTTGGAGCATCTGATAATAATTCGAGCAAATCTGCCGGTGAAATTCCAAATATTTCAAAAGGAAGTTCGGTCAAGAAATTAGAATGTAACAAAGCAGATATTGGCTCAAGTTTTTTATTTAGCTTCAACGAAACTAGGCTATCATAATCTACACCCATTGCTTGAGCAAGCGAAACTATTTTATCAGATTTCGGATATTTTTTTCCTTTCTCAATTTCGTTTATATAAGACATCGAAAGACCCGACTTTTGTGCAAGTTCGGTCAATGACATTCCTTTATCTAACCTTAATTGTTTAAGTTTTAGTCCAAAAACCAGTCGTATATTATCAGTATTAAGGCTCATTTAAAATCAATTATTTCTTCGGTATTATTCAAATTGATTTAATCACAATAATTAAATTTTCCAATAAAGATAAGTAAATTGAATGTATTTATTGGCATTTTATCGAAAAAATACAATTATTTTCGATAAAATAGCTTAAAATACATGAAAAATTTCAAAAAAATGAATTTAAAATAATTTTAGAAACTTTTCACAATAGAGTATTGTTCAAATAAAAACAATATATAAATCATGAATTGGAATATTCTTCAAGAAGAATCTCAACTTGACACCATTACGCAAGAATCTTTTACTACACCAGTATTAATATTTAAACATAGTACTACATGTTCAATTAGCCATGCGGCATTCAGTAGATTAGAAAGATCTTGGAAAGAAGAAGAACATAATACGATTGTCAAACCATATTATTTGGACTTATTGAAGCTCAGACCTATCTCCAATAAAATTGCTGAGGTTTTTAGAGTTTTACACGAATCACCTCAGGCAATCATTATTAAAAATGGGCAAGTAATTTATCACGCCTCACATTTTGATATTCGTTTAGATTCGATACTTAGTGAAGCTACAATCGATTCTCAGCCTTAATGTTTTTGAGATAAACCGAATGAAAATGTAAAATTTTATTCGGTTTTCCATTCAAAAGTAAAAATTTGTTCGATTTCTGGGTGTAAACTTAATGAAACAGGGCAAGTATGAGCAATTTTGATGTATTTTTTTTGTATTTCTTCCGACAAAATTTCTTTTGTTTTCATACAAAAACTCACTTCAATACGAGAAATTCTTCTTGGTGCAACCGAAGACATCGTTTTTGTAACGGAAATTTCAGAGCCTTCAAAATTAATATTGTCTCTCTGTGCAGCAATACCCATCACTGTCATAGCACAGCTTCCCAAAGAAGTTGCTGCCAAATCTGTTGGAGAGAAAGCTTCTCCTTTACCAAAATTATCCACAGGAGCATCCGTAATTATTTGTTCTGAAGATTGTAAATGGGTTGCGGTGGTTCTTAAATCACCTAAATAAATAATCTTTGAAGTAGGCATAAATCTATCTTTTAAACATTAAAATTAAACATCTAAAATAATATTTTCTTTTGGATTAATCAAATTATCAAAAAATACGTTTATCTTTATAATGATAGAAAACATCTTATCAATGAAATTACATAACAAAAATTTATTTATTTTAGGTATTTTGCTTTTTCAATATTTTACGGGAATGGGGCAGACAAGAACGCTTCCTTCAAAGAAAAATGAAAAAAAAGAAGATTATAAAATGCTTGCTTATGGTTTAAGCACTAATACAAATTCGAGTTTAATTGGTGGACTTATTGTTCGCCATTCGAGTTCAATAGGTACTTATAAAAAATATCCGATGAATCGATATTTGGCTGCGGAAGTCATCAACTACAAACATCCAAAAGAAAAAACTGTAACCAGCAATATCGCCAATCGGTTTATTTATGGAAAAACAAATTATTTTCTTTCTGTACGACCACAAATTGGCAGAGAAATATTATTTTTTAAAAAGAATGAGGACGAGGGATTAGGTGTGAGTCTTATTATTGCAGGAGGGCCTTCCCTCGGAATACAAAAGCCTTATCTTATCAAGTATGACCAAAATGGCAGAGGAGCTGTAGAAGTTGTACAATTTGACCCTATCATACACAAACCTGGAAATATCCAAGGCTCGGCAGGGATTTTCAATCAGCCATTCAAAGGAATTAAATTTATACCAGGTCTGCACCTAAAATTGGCGGCAAATTTTGATATTCATACATTTGGAGATAATTTGACTGGATTTGAAGTTGGAATCACTTCAGAAATCTTTCAAGCAAAACCAGAAATATTATCCAATCAAATTACCTCAAATAGTCAGTTTTTTAATTCTGGTTATTTAACCATCTATTTGGGAAACAAAATGAAAAATAAATTGTTAAAATAATAGTAGCTTTGCAATATATCTTTTAATTAAATGATTGAATTACCAGTAATAAATAACGAACAAAGAAGTCGCCGTCCAGATTGGTTGAGAGTGAAACTACCTATTGGAGAAAATTATAAGAAAGTCAGGAATTTAGTTGACCAATACCAACTTCATACCATTTGTCAATCTGGTAATTGTCCCAATATGGGAGAATGTTGGGGTGAAGGAACTGCCACTTTTATGATATTAGGAAATGTTTGTACCCGAAGTTGTACTTTTTGTGCAGTTGCCACTGGCAAACCAAATGAATATGACGAAGATGAACCCAGACGTGTGGCAGAGGCAATCAAACTAATGCAAGTAAAACATGCTGTCATTACCTCCGTAAATCGGGATGAACTTAAAGATAAAGGGGCAGAAATTTGGTATCAGACTGTCAAAGCGGTCAAAGAAATATCCCCTACCACAACCATCGAGACCCTCATTCCTGATACTAAAGGAAATTGGGATGCTTTGATACGAATGATTTCTGCTGGACAAGAGGTCGTTTCGCACAATATGGAAACTGTTGAAAGACTATATAGGAATGTTCGACCTCAAGCCAAATATGCCAGAAGCTTAGAACAAATCAAAAGAACAAAAGAATTTGGTCAACGTACCAAGTCAGGTATTATGTTGGGATTAGGAGAAACATCAGAAGAAGTATTGAAAGCGATGGATGACCTGGTTGAGCATGGATTGGATATACTTACATTAGGTCAGTATTTGCAACCGACCAAAATGCACCATGAAGTGATAGAATTTATGCAGCCGGATACGTTTGTCATGTACTAAGAAGAAGGATTGAAGCGAGGTCTAAACTATGTAGAATCGGGTCCTTTGGTACGTTCAAGCTATCATGCTGAGCGTCACGTACACGTATAATTTCCAAATACTCCCCCCTTCCATACTTTGAAAGGGGGTTCTTATTAATTATGACAATCGACCAAAATTTTGATTATATTATCTGCGGTGGAGGAATGGCGGGCTTATCTTTGGCCTATAGAATTTGTATGACTCCAGAGCTCAAAGAAAAAAAAATCGCCATTATTGAGCCAAATGATAAAAATATAAACGACCGAACATGGGCATTTTGGGAAAGTGAAAATGACATTTTCGAACATTTGGTCTTTAAGAAATGGAATACTTGCCACATAAAAAGCAATACAGGTGAAACCCTGCCGATTGCATTGGACAATTTTCAATATAAAGTAATTAGAGGTATTGATTTTTATAGATTCACCATTTCTTTCTTAAAAAAGCAAAAAAATATATTTTGGGTGAAAGATTACGTTGAGTCAATAGTTGAGTCAACAAATGAAGTAATCGTATCCACCAAAAACCAGCAATTATTGGCTAAATATGCCTTTGATAGTACTTTCCAACCAAACTTTACAGACCCCAACAGCCATCAC
>CAYUFZ010000228.1:0-328 GCA_964444025.1 uncultured Emticicia sp. | reverse complement strand
CTTCAAAAAGAAGGTTAATCCAAAACTGTTCTCTAACATAATTCAACATTTTAAAGGTTATGTAGTCCAAACCGATTATCCAACTTTTGATGATAGCTCTGCCCAAATCATGAATTTTGATATTGAGCAAAAAAATGAATGTAGATTTATGTATGTACTGCCTTTCTCTCCGACCCAAGCCTTGGTTGAGTTTACACTTTTTAGCCAAAAATTATTAGACACAAGTGAATATGACAGTCAATTGGATGATTATCTTAGAAACCATTTATCCATTAAAAATTACAGAATTTAAGAAACAGAGTTTGGAATCATTCCAATGAGCGATGTA
>CAYUFZ010000227.1:2921-4955 GCA_964444025.1 uncultured Emticicia sp. | reverse complement strand
GGTATTTAAAAAGTTTGAAATTACCGAGTATGAACAAGACATGCGTTTGACAGACAAAACTGTGTATTATGTCACGGCATCTGCCAAATCGATTGAAGATATGAAAGGGCTTGATTTTGTAAAAAAAATCACACCTATGATTATGGATAAAAGTGATACTTTAGAGAATAGATATCCGACTTTTCCTCATAACCAAGCGTTGTTCAAATTTAACAGAGATAACTTTGGACCTATTTGGATTCCGAAAAAAGGAGTAACGATTCAGTTAGATGCTAAAAATATCGCATTATACAAAGGAATTATTACAACTTTTGATGGCAATAGCGATGCCAAATATGTAGATGGCAAAATTGTACTTGACGGGAAGCCAATCTCTTCTTATACTTTCAAGCAAAACTATTATTTTATGATGGGAGACAATCGTCATGGTTCGGATGACTCTCGTTTTTGGGGATTTGTTCCTGAAGACCACATTGTTGGAAAAGCAATATTTATATGGATGTCTATCGACAGCAACGCAAGTTTGTTGAATAAAATCAGATGGAATCGATTGTTTAAAATTATCGACTAATTTTTAAAAAATTACCAACGAACGCAGGGCTGATAATCTATTGGCTTTGCGTTTTTTTTAATCTATTCTTATGCGTAAATCCTATATTTATTTGTTTTGGGTGGCTTTCTTGCTCAATGCCTGTATTAGTCAAATTACTCCTCAAAATAGTAATTCGAGCAAAGAAATGCTTGAAAATTTTGAAAATAGCTCTAAGACTACCTATGCAGATGGAACAATAAGTACCTCTACCGGCTTATATTTGTTAAGCGATGCTTTAATCGGAAGTAGCAACAATGACTCAAAAAATGGCACTAAATCAGTTCGAATCAAAGAGAAAGGTTTTTTACGAATGGCTTTTGATATTCAAAACGTCAAAGAAATAAAATTCAAATATGCTACTTATGCAGGCGATGATGACAGCGAATTGAGCCTTTATTACTCCAATAATGGCGGAACTACTTGGGCAAAGACAGGAAATTCAGTTTCAAGCAATGGCACAAATCTGAAACAAGCCGTTTTTTCAATCAATGTATCTGGAAAAATTCGATTTGAAATCAGAAAAACCAGCGGAGGCTCTAATAGAATCAACCTTGATGATTTAAGTATTACATCAGGAAGTTCGACAAACCCAATCCAAGCGACTAGAGATGATAATTTGGCGATGGGAAATCCAAGCGAGGCAGGCAGCCAAGAAAATAATTATTTGATGAAAAAAAACACGTATTGCCTTTCATACAATCGAAGCAAAGGAACAGCCAATTGGGTCAGCTGGCACTTGAGCATGGCGTGGAAAGGCGATGCTACTAGAACACATAATTTTAGGCCCGACAATGCTCTCCCCAAGACTTGGTTTTTAGCAAGTACCTCCGATTATACCAATACAGGATTTGACAGAGGGCATCTTTGTCCATCTGATGACAGAGACGGGAGTGTCAGCGACAATGACGAAACATTTCTTATGAGCAATATCGCTCCACAAGCACCCAACAACAATCGAAATACTTGGGAGCAATTGGAGAGTTATTGCCGAAAACTAGCAGCAGAAGGCAATGAATTGTACATCATTGCTGGAGTTTACGGAAAAGGTGGCATTGGTAGCAACGGTACAAAAACCAATACCATCGCCGATGGGAACATCACCGTTCCATCGAATTTTTGGAAAGTCATTCTCATTTTACCAAACGGAAATAGTGACATCAATCGGGTTTCGGAAAATACAAGGGCCATCGCTATCAATATTCCCAACAAAGATAATGTGGCAAATACGCCATGGGTCAATTACAGAACTTCCGTAGATGCCATTGAAAACCTCACTGGGTATGATTTTTTTTCAAACGTATCCGTTTCTATCCAAAAAATTATTGAAGCCAAAACAGATGACAATTCACTTTGATACTGGAAGAATCATGTAATTATGTTCGATTCCATCTTCTAAATATTCGATACCCGTGGGTTCAAAGCCAAAAGATTGATAAAAATCC
>CAYUFZ010000227.1:0-2911 GCA_964444025.1 uncultured Emticicia sp. | reverse complement strand
AGCTTTGAGCCCCTATTTTTATCGGAAAACGCCCGAAAAGTTCAAAACAATAATCAATCGATGTCTGAATCAGTAGCCTCCCTACCCCCTTTCCCCTGACTTTGGACGAGCTAACGACCCTCCCAATCGACGTGTAGCCCTCATAATATATATTCTTATCGAATAATCGAGTATAAGCCACCAAACAATTCGCCTCATCAAAATACATCAAATGCCAAGCTTTTTGGTCATGATTGTCGGCATCTACAAACGGACAATTTTGTTCTAACACAAAAACTTCTTGTCTCAAGACCATTATTGCATATAATTCATTTATATTTAGGTCTGCAAAAGGCACACATTTTAACGTTAAGGTCATATTTTTCTATGAATTTCTTAAATATACATACACATTCAACACAAAACCAAGCAGAAGAGGATAATATTTATAATATCATTATTCCGCAAGATACCGAAGAGATTGATTTTCAATTGAATGACACATTAGAATATTCCATTGGGATTCACCCTTGGTACACCCACGAAGACTCCTTCGAAACGCAATTAGCTACTCTAAAAAAATGGGCAAAACACCCTTCTATTCGATTGATTGGAGAGGCAGGATTAGACCGAATCAGAGGCACATCCTTGGCAAACCAAGAAAAAATATTTCTTCAGCAAATACGCATCGCCGAAGAAATAAAAAAACCACTCATCATTCATTGTGTCAGATGTTATAGTGAATTGGTATCAATCCAAAAGATTATTCGTCCCAAAATACCCCTGATTGTTCATGGATACAACAATCATCCTACTATCGCAAATACCTTGATAGAGCGGGGTTTTTATCTTTCATTCGGAAAGGCACTGCTACACGAAAATTCAAATGCACAAAAAGTATTTTCGAGTATTCCCATAGATAAAATATTTTTAGAGACAGACGACGAGGATATTAGCATACAAGAAATCTATCAAAAAGCAGCTTTTCTAAGAAACATGAGCGATTATGAGCTAAAAAGTAGTATTTTTGCGAATTATTCAGTGATAACAACATTTTAGAAAATTGTTATATATATACTCTGTTCATACCAAACAGATAGTAAATGAGATAATTTTTTAATTCAAATTATTAACCTAAAAAATTAAAATAAAAAATGCCTGCTTGGTTATCTCGCTCGGAATTATTAGTTGGAAAAAAAGGGATTGAACAATTACAAAGTTCGCACATATTAGTCGTAGGATTGGGAGGCGTTGGTTCGTTTGCCGCAGAGTTTATTTGTCGGGCAGGTGTTGGCGAAATGACCATTGTAGATGGCGATGTCGTTGACCCCACCAATCGAAATAGGCAATTGCCCGCTCTTGCTACCAATCATGGCGTTTCGAAGGCTGAAATTATGGCAAAAAGATTGCTTGAGATTAATCCAGAATTGAAACTACACGTCGTGAATGAATTTTTAAGCCCCGATAAATGTGTCGAAATTCTCGAAACCCCCTACGATTATGTCATGGATTGTATCGACAGTGTTACGCCCAAATTGACATTACTTCGAACAGCCTATCAAAAAAACCTCAGGATTGTCAGCTCGATGGGAGCAGGCGGAAAAGTGGACCCCACCAAACTTCGAGTGGCAGATTTATTTGATACATACGAATGTTTATTTGCATTTTATATCCGAAAAAGAGGCAAAAAAATGGGACTTGCCAAAGGAATTAAAGCTGTTTTTTCGACCGAACAAGTCATGCGAGAATCCTTGATATTGACAGACGGAAGCAATTTCAAGCGTTCGGCATACGGTACTATTTCGTATCTACCCGCAGCCTTTGGAGGAGCATGTGCATCCGTCGTTATTAGAGATTTATTGAATTTGCCTATTGAAATTACCCAAAGACCAAAAAATATTCAATCGCCAAAAAAGAAAAAAAATCAGAAAAAGAATGAAGAATCTGGTAGTTGATATAGGCAACACCGCCATCAAATGGGGAATTTTTGAAGCAAATCAATTGATACACGCAGAAACTTCGGTCGAATGGAGCAACTTGTTTGAACAAATGAGAGGCTGAACAACAATTCCTTTATTTCATCGGTCAGCCAAGATGCAAAAATACTGAAAACTCAATTGGAAGCCCAATCCATTCATTATATAGAGATGGATATCTCTGTACCGATTCCAATCAAAAACACCTATCATTCGCCCAATACATTGGGGATGGACCGGTTGGCTGCGGCAGTTGGAGCAAATCAATTATTCCCCAATCAAGCCATTTTATTGATTGATATCGGCACTGCCATCAAGTATGATTATATTTCGGCAGAAAATTGCTTTGAAGGAGGAATTATTTCTCCGGGTATGCGAATACGATTTGAGGCATTACATTCGTTTACAAAGAAGTTGCCTTTGGTAAGCTTTGTGGAAAACCCACCATTGATAGGTAAAAACACCGAACAATGTATTCAAAGCGGTGTCATCAATGGAATGACAGCTGAAATTTGTGGAATGATTGAAAATTATCAAAAAATAGGAATAAATCAAGTAATCTTCAGCGGAGGCGATGCGACTTTCTTTGAAAGTCAAATAAAAAAAGCGACCTTTGCAGAAGAATTATCAAAAGAAAATAAAATTTACAATATAAATACAAATTTGATACCAGATTTGACCTTGATAGGGCTGAACAGAATACTCATATACAATGTTGAAAAGAAATAATTTTTTAGGCTGCTTGATTATCAGCACATTGGTTTTTACTCATTCATTTGCACAAAAAGACTCAAGAATTTATGCTAATTCCCCTTACTCTGCCATTGGCATAGGCGATATTCTTGCGGGAAGTTCGATTGCCAACGAAGCAATGGGAGGAACTGGGCTTACCTTCGGGAATGGCATCTATATTAATAGTATTAATCCTGCTTTATTAGCAAAAAACAGATATGTCG
>CAYUFZ010000226.1:3005-4979 GCA_964444025.1 uncultured Emticicia sp. | reverse complement strand
TAAAAAATTAAATTATTTAATCGTGGGCGACAAGCCGGGAGCATCAAAAATTGATAAAGCCAAAAAGATGAATGTAAGCATGATTTCTGAAGAGGAGTTTTTGGCTCTTTTGGCAGAATGATTTGCCTGACAGCTCTCGAAAATTCTTTCGAGAGCTGTTGTTTTTAAGCAAAAAATCAAACATAATTTACCCAAAAATATGTTTCCAAATGACCTCATACACATCGGTTGCTTGAATTTCATTTTGATTCGTTGGCTCCGAACTAATCAATATAGGATAGTATTCTTTTGGAATATCTAAAGTTCCATGAGAGCCTTTAATGAGGCTAGCATCCAAAGGAATCACATCCATTAAATACCTGAATCCAAGCAATTTACGTAATAATTTATAAGCTGCTCGCAATTTTATAAATGGATTTTTTGGATTCATAAACATTTCAACGGGGTCATAGCCAGGTTTGTTATGAATATCCACAATTTTTGCATAATCAGGGGCTAAAGCATCTTCTTCCCAAAAATAATATGTAAACCAATACGATGCTTTTGCCATAATGACCAAATCACCCGCCCGCTCATGGTTGATTTGATATTGCTTTTTTTCCTCATCATCCATAATCACGGCAATTCCTTCAATTTCTTGTAGTAATTCCTTAACTTTGGCTTTATCCGATTTGTTTTTGATATAAATATGGGCAATTTGGTGGTCGGAAGCGGCAAAAGCCTTAGATGCACCCGCATCCAACAATTCATGCCCACTCTCAACCCTAACCGACAGAAGGTCATTTTTTCTTAAAATACGGTTGATATGAATCGGTGTTGTTACGTTATTAATACCGTATTCGGATAATAATATGATTTGTGTCTCTTTTTCTTCATAATATTCCACCAATTCTTTCACCAAATCATCTATTTCTTTTAAATCTTTTGCTATTTTATCGAAATCTGTTCCAAATTTCTGCAAACAATAATCCAAATGAGGCAAATAAATCAATGTCAGGGTCGGGTCATATTCCTTATCAACCTCCAAAGACGCATCTGCTATCCATTTCGAACAGTCAATGCTGGTGTTTGGTCCCCAAAATTTGAATAAAGGGAATGTTCCTAATTTTGCTTGTAATTTATCTCTTAAATCAGCAGGGTAAGAATAACAATCTGGAACTTTCACTCCATCTGCATGGTATTGCGGACGTGGCGTAACAGAATAATCTGCCGAAGAATACATGTTGTACCACCAAAACATTTTTGAACAAGTAAATGCTGGATTTTCTTGTTTTGCTTTTTCCCAAATTTTTTCAGCTCGAACCAACTGATTCGACTGCTTCCAAAATTTCACTTCATTACTTTCTCTATCAAACCAACCATTGCCTACGATTCCGTGTGAATCAGCTGTTTTTCCAGTAACATAGCAACTTTGAGCCGTAGTCGTTACTGCCGGAAATGCTGGTTTTATATAACTAAAATGGTGTTTTTCTATATATTTTTTGATAAAAGGCGTATGAATGCCAATCACACTTTCGCTCAGCCCAACGATGTCGATAACAACTGTTTTTTTCATGATAATTGAATAGAATTAAATGAAGAATCTTTTAAAAAATTCCTTTGGCAATCAAATATGGAATAATCAACCACAATAATCCTTTTATTAAAAAAAACAGGAATCCTACCCAGCCTAATCTTTTGAACCACGTTTTGAATTTTGATTGATTTTCCATTCTATTTAATTTAATTGTCTGATTGGGTTTGTTGGGTTAATGTATAATTTCTTAACAAAAACAAAAGTCCGATAGTTGCAATGCAAGAAAATACAATCATAGAACTCGGAATATCATCTAAGGTCTCGAGGTCTGCCTTGATTATTTTGAGGTTATGTAAATACATGACTACCACTGCCAAGCCATTATTAAAAATATGAGCAAAAATCGGCACACGAATGTTTCCTGTCCATAAATAAAAATAGCCAAACAGAACTCCTAG
>CAYUFZ010000226.1:2701-2995 GCA_964444025.1 uncultured Emticicia sp. | reverse complement strand
GGCAAAATACCATAAAATTGAAAGTGAATCAAAGCAAAAACAAAAGCTGAAATCCACACGGCAGCGTGGGCGTTGTTGGTTGCTAAATAAATTTTTCTTAACAACAAACCTCTGAAAATCAGTTCTTCACCGATGCCTGCAATCACGGCAATGACCACAAAAGCAAGTAAAAATTGACTAAAAGAAGTGAAATTTGTAAAAAAATCGGTCGTTTCATTTAGTTTTTCTTCCATTGCTTTTAAGGCAATTTCTAAACCCTTGAGCGATTCAGGAAAAACAAAAGCCTGATTGATT
>CAYUFZ010000226.1:1291-2691 GCA_964444025.1 uncultured Emticicia sp. | reverse complement strand
TTCTTGTAGCCAGCCATTAAATCCCATAGCCGTGATTTGAATCAATACAATGACACCAAAAATAGGAATTGCGGTTTTTTTTGAAAAATTCAAGTCATTCCATGCCTTTTTTTCAATGATTGTCCAATAAAACCATGCGGTGCCGATAAATCCAACAGCAGAACCAATGCCTTGCCCGACAATCATTGCCCACCAAGTATTGGGATTTGGATTGCTGGAAGCGATTTCATCTAAATCCAAACCAAACCCAAACATGACCAACATTTGTACCAAACTCCCAAGCACTATAAATCCAATCACAAACAAGCCGAGAATCATTAAAATAGCCGGCGTAGCAGGCTTTTCATTAGAAGCGATTAATTTCATATTTTTTTCGTAATTTTGCAGTAAAATTATTCAGTAATTTGCGTAATCACTAATTTGTTTTTGAATTTTGGTAAAAATAGGTAACATAAATTTAGGAGAATTTCCTTTATTGCTTGCTCCCATGGAGGACGTAAGCGACCCCCCTTTTCGTTTGGTATGCAAAGAAAATGGGGCAGACTTGATGTACACGGAATTTATCTCATCAGAGGGTTTGATTAGAAATGCTGCCAAAAGCGTACAAAAATTAGATATTTTTGAGTATGAACGCCCGATTGGGATTCAGCTTTTTGGAAGTGATGTCGAAACCATGGGAGAATGTGCCAAAATTGCCACTGCCGCCCACCCAGATTTAATCGATATCAACTACGGTTGTCCGGTCAAAAATGTGGCTTGCCGTGGTGCTGGTGCTGCTTTACTGCAAGATATTCCTAAAATGGCAGAAATGACTGCGGCAGTCGTCAAGGCAACTCATTTGCCTGTCACGGTCAAAACTCGCTTAGGCTGGAACGAAGAAACCAAAAATATCGAAGAAGTAGCAGAAAGGTTACAAGATGTTGGTATTCAGGCACTTACGGTACACGGTCGAACAAGAGCCCAAATGTATAAGGGCGAAGCCGACTGGACATTAATCGCTAAAATTAAAGAAAATCCAAGAATAAAAATTCCAATTTTCGGGAATGGAGACATCGATTCTGCTGAAAAAGCCATGGATTATCGCAATAGATTTGGTGTGGATGGAATCATGATAGGACGGGCAGCCATCGGGTATCCTTGGATTTTCAATGAAATCAAACATTTTTTCAAAACAGGCGAAAAATTAGCTCCACCTAGTATCAGCCAACGAGTGGAGGCCGCTCGTAAACATCTTGAATTTTCGATAAAATGGAAAGGAGAACGGCTTGGTATTCTCGAAATGAGACGGCATTATAGCAATTATTTCAAGGGATTGCCAAATTTCAAAGAATATCGCATGAAATTGGTTACTTCATTGGATTTTAACGAGATTTTAGCCATTCTAAACGAAGTAAATGTTG
>CAYUFZ010000226.1:0-1281 GCA_964444025.1 uncultured Emticicia sp. | reverse complement strand
TGAGGGCTATGTGTTAGATAAGCAAATCATCAAAGTTGAATATTCAGGGGTAGATTAAAATAACAATGAACAAGAAAATAGATATTATTCGAGAAAACAAAGGTTTGTTGGCATGGCTATTATTGTGCTTGTTGGCGGTGATGTGGGGCTCTTCTTTCATTATCATTAAAAAAAGTTTAGACGCATTTACGGCTGTTCAAATAGCTTCTTTGCGGATTTTTTCGGCAGGTTTTGTATTTATTCCGTGGCTAATTTCTTCGCATAAACAATTTCCGAAAAATAAAAGTAAATATTTCGTTTGGTCTGGTCTATTGGGTTATTTTTTGCCAGCGTATTTATTTGCCTTTGCGGGCAGTAAAATAAACAGTTCATTGTCGGGAACACTCAATTCGGCTACGCCAATTTTTGTGTTGATTGTAGGGGCAATTTTTTTCCGACAAATCATCAAGATTTCTCAGGTTGCTGGTTTGTTATTAGGCTTTTTTGGCAGTGTCATGTTGATATTATCGGGTAGTGCTACGGGGCTTTCATTCGACAATCCTTATGCACTTTTGGTCATTTTAGCGGCATTGATGTATGGGTTTAATGTGAATATTGTCGGGCGATACCTCAGCGAATTAAACCCAATTCTACTAAGTGCTTGGACATTGGCCACAGTTGCGGTATTGGCCGCTTGTATATTATTTTCTACTGATTTTATCGCAAGAATTTCGATTGAAAATCAGGAAGAATTACTCATGATTATTCTGTTAGGGGCTATAAATTCAGGTTTTGCAGGCATCATTTTTAATTATGTTTTGCAAATTTCTTCTCCTGTATTTGCTTCGTCTGTCACCTATCTAATTCCAGTAGTAGCAACCTTAATGGGATTTTTAGACGGCGAATCTATATCTTTTTTGCATTATTTTGGTATGACAATAATTTTGATTGGCGTATATTTGATTAATAAAAAGTGATTTTATTTACGTGAGATACAACAAAATCAAATTGAAACTATGCTAAAAGCAATCATCAAAGACCGTACTTTTGACATTTCTAATGAGCAGGAGCAAACGCTGGTCGATAATAAGCCATTCTCTTGGGATTTGAGACACATTTCGGACAATCATTTCCATATTATCAAAGATAATCAATCAATTAATGCCGAAGTCATTGAGGCGGATTATGCAGAGAAAACATTCAAAATGAAAATCAACGATAAAATCCATTTGGTTCATCTGAAAAATAGAACAGATTTATTGTTGGAAAAAATGGGAATGGGGGCGGCTGTCAGCAATAAAA
>CAYUFZ010000225.1:2512-5016 GCA_964444025.1 uncultured Emticicia sp. | reverse complement strand
CCTGCATTCATTTCCAAAGTTAGTGCTTTGCAACCAAAGCATCCATCAACTGGTCTTTTAGTTCTTCCGTAGCAAGTGATATTGGTTTCATATCTGTTTTAAACATCCCCCCCTCACCTCGTAACAGCCAGTCCGCACTTAAATTAGGGTAAGCAGTGAGAATTTTGTCTATTAACTCATGCCTTGGTAAAGAAATAGAATTGATAATATTTCTTACTGAAGTTTGTGAAACTCCTATTGACTCACCAAATGAACTCTGATTTTTCCGTAAATGGAGCATTAGCTCTTTTACTCTTTCCCCGATTTCATATTTGTTTTTCATTTCAAATCTTGTTTAAATTTTGACAATCGATTATTTTTTTTCTTTTTTCTTTCAAATCCAACTCTTGAATTTGAATAAAAATCGACACCAAAAATACTGCAAATGCTAAAAAAGTATTCATCTAATTTTGAGAATTATCAATTTAAAATACTAATAATAAGCATATTACAAATTTTTTATAAAAATATCTTGCTTACTCTATTCAAATTGCAAGCACATGATTGTACATTAAAAATTTGTTAGCTTATAAAAAAATTGATTGAAATATTGAAATAATATTTGAAATTTGAAAGTTATATGTTATTATTGCAATAGAATTTAAAGTATTTACTTCAATACGACAATTCCATTGCAATTATAAGTAAATTATTAGACAATTACAAGTAAATTAAAAAACAACATGATTCCCAAAATAAAAAACTTTCAAGAATTACCTCGTGGGTTTAAAAGAGAACTCGCAGTAGATTTTTACAATGCAACTGGCTTACCTCTTAAGCAGTATGTTGATAAGCGTACTTTTATGCCTCCAAAATACATTGATGTTTTCAATGGATTGGTCGATAAGTACCACGCTTGCTTTATAGCTCAGCTCGAAGGTGAAAAAATTGATAACTCTCAAGAATTTAATCAAGATGCTAGGAATATTTGACAACTTTAGCTCGCACCCAGAGGCATCGGTGGTAGCTGCCATTTTTATCATTATTGTTTTTGCAGGCTTAATTAGCGGTTTTTATGAAAGCAGTTCTAGATGAAGACTTATTGGAAGAGCTTTTCTTTGAGTCATTTCGAATAAAAGATAGCTTCTCGCAAAGACGAAGCATCGAAAAAAATCTAATACTCGCCGAAAGAGCTGGTATTGAGCCGATGCGAATTTTGCAAAAATCGCTCAATGATTTTTTTGATAAAAAGAGCCAAAAAAAGCTTGAAAAAAGCACACAAGAGGCTTGCGAATATAAATGTACGTGCAATCGTACTTTTAAGACACTAAAAGCACTCAATGGACATGGCTACAAAAATTGTAAACGTGAAAAAGTATGTTAGAGCTAATACTTTTAACCGGTGCGTGTGTCTCGATAGCTTTTTTGCTTTTGTCTGTGACATATAAGAAATAGCACACCTATTCTTTTGTTTTTTAGAAAATGGGAAAGTCTCTTGAGCAGTTTTTAATTGTAAAAAGAGTAGGTGTATGGCAGGATAGAGAAGTGGCAACTCGCAAGCCTCATAAGCTTGAGACGATGGTTCGAGTCCATCTCCCGCAACAAGGCTGCTGCCGGCTCGAAAAATCGAGCAAAAATTTGAATAAGACCACGACGTTTTTCCTTTGGTCTTGGAAAAATGTTGAATTCGAACAATTCTCGCAAAAAAATCATGCTTTGCGAGCTTGGCATCGCCTTGACTTTTTTTTCGCCTTTTTCCTTCTATAGAAATTCAATAGAACTTCGATAGAATTTCAATAGAATTTTCAAACGATTAAAAGCTATTGAAAGCTTTAGAAAGCGATTAAAACGATAGAATTTTTTTTAAATTTTATTAAATACTATTAAAGGTTTTTTTTCAAAAAAATCAAAAATCAAACCATTTTCAAACACATGAGAGTCTTAAAAAACGAAAAGAAAAAAGGCACATTGATGCCTCACGAAGATAAAAGCTTGTTTAAGTACGTTTTGTACTACAATTGCCCCCGAACGGCCGGAATGCCGGGAGTTTTGTACAGCTTTGATGAAGCAAGCGAAAGGGAAAAGTTTATGCCTGGAGTGGCTAAGTCGAATAAAGCTCGATGGATGAATTTTATCGCTGAACTTGATGGAGATTTTTATAACTTTTTTGGAGGAAGCTACCCTGAGTTCTTTGATGAAAAGGTAGTGATAAAATTTACGAATACGCCATCGGCAGTGCAATTTCTGAGTAATTTGACAGATACTGAGAGGGCAATCATTCGGGAATTGTCCCAAAGAAATGGCTTTCAGATTACAAGCCTATCACCTGTGCAGTACAATGTTGCTGGCAAACCAAAACCCGACGTTACGCCAAAGTTTTACAAAGAGTTAGAAAAACTAAACGGCATGAATGCCGTACAAAAATGGATTCGAGAGCATTTTCTTCCCAAAGGACTTATCGAAATTCAGACTTACGACAACATCGCAATTCATTCAGACAATCTGATTTCTGTTCAAAAATTTTC
>CAYUFZ010000225.1:355-2483 GCA_964444025.1 uncultured Emticicia sp. | reverse complement strand
ACAAACTCAGTAGAAATTCGGGCAAAAGTCGGCTGCAAGCCGATGTTTGCCCAAGTGCATGGCTGCCCACACAGATGGTTTACGGTGCTAAACCCCGATTTTGAAGAGCAATCCGAAAAAACCGAAAAATGGATAAAAGTATTCATTCGTGCAAAAGGTACAAAAGGCATGAACGAAATAGTTCAAAGAGGCAGAATAGTGGTACTAAAAGGGCAATTCCGAGAATGGACATGGAATGATACCGGAAAAGTATTTGTGGCAAATAGTATTGAATCCATCAGCTACGAACACATAAAACCCAAAAATGAACAATTAACGTTTGAGGAATATGAATGGTAATAGCATAAAAATAAAGATAAACACGATAGAGTATGCAGAACTATTTATGTTTTGCGTGAATAATCGGCCGCTGTTGATAGAAAACTCACACATTGAGGATATTGCCTTCTGCGACACCTGTTCGAAGCTTGAAGGGCTGTTTTTTAAGTTTCAGCGAGTATCGAATCACAAAAAACTCTATACCGTTACGTTTACGATGTCTGAACTGGTTTCGCTGTATAATCGCTTACAGATGCTTAATATCAACAATATGTTGCTGTTAATCCTTGGGAAAATCGACCTTGCATACAAAAATAAAATAATGGCAGTGCAGAACACCGCCCTATCAAGTTTCCAAAAATAATTGATTTAACTCCAACTATCTAAAAACAAAGTTATGTATTTTTTTGCACATATCAATAGCTCAATTCAAACATCTTTTGACGTAAAGGTTTACGAAATCATGCACTGTTTGCATGGCAAGTCATTTTCGGACTTCCAGCAGGTGTCAGATGTGATAGATGTTCTCCAAAACTCGTTAGAAGAAGCCATCGACAGTTTTTTTGGGACATACCAATTGACCACAATCAATCAAAGCAAGCCAAAATTTGTGCTTGTGCCATCTCATCCAGTTGAAAACAACTGGTCAGACATTTCGATTAGTGTCGAATTCGATAATCGAGTTATCAGTCGCTTACTATTAATAAAAGAAAACAATTCCTAATAAGCTCTCCCCTGATGGGGGGATAAAATTTAAAGAAAAATGAAAAAAATAATCCTTACTTCAATACTCATAGTTGGTTGTATTTATATATATGCTAACTATTCATTTGTTACTTAAAGAGTAAAATGTCAAGTAGTAGCCCATGCGTATGGTGATAGAAATTCAAAGTATATAACTATCGTAAAAAGAGAAAACGGAAAGTTAGAAGAAGAATGTGGAATGGAATATTACGTTTTACCGATTGGTAGTTATGTTTTCATCAATGAAAAAAGATTTGAAAAGGATAAATAACTCACTCCCCCGGTGTGGGGGTAAAATTTGCAGAAAACAATAAATACAATGAAAATGGAAGAAATTAAAAAAAGACTTGAAGCTCGTCTTCAAATTATGAAAGACGCAAAAACACCAACCGAGTTAGCTTTTACAATTTGGACCAAAGAATTGGAAGAAGCTATGGGTAGTAGTAGGGATTCATATAGAAATGCTTTTGTGGGGTGGATTGAGGCGTACCGTGATAATAAAAAACCGAAAGAATGGACTAAATATAAAACACCAACAGAGCTCGCAGAAGCTATTTGGGAGGTTAGATATGATAGAAATGAAGAAGATAAACTTTGGTTTGGTTCTTTAAGGTCTTATTTAGTCGAGTGGATTAATGATTATTGTTGTCAGCCTTAATCTTCCACAACAAAGGAAAAGCCTTGGTTATTTATAGTGAAAAAAATACATCAACATTCCCCCACGCCAGTTCAGGTGTGGGGATAAAACTTACAGAAAAGATGAGAAATGAAACTCTTATTAGGATTAGAATAGTAAATGAAATTATAAAAGATATTGCAGCTCGTCCACCCCACTTATTTTCGGGAAAGTATGGTATTGCTGAAATATTTGAAAAAAATGGACGATTATATATGCGAAATGAATACAATAATGCAGAGATGTACCTACATACAAAATTTGGGTATCCACCCCCACGATGGTGCAATGGTGGTACTCTATGGGCATTGGTAAAGGAATTTAAAGATTTTATCAAAACTGACGAACAAGGATATACTGCACTTTCGCATGCAGCTGATAATGATCGCT
>CAYUFZ010000225.1:0-345 GCA_964444025.1 uncultured Emticicia sp. | reverse complement strand
GACATGGGGGGCTACATTGCAAGTACTGGGAATATTCTGAAACAGATATGGAGGAAATACGTTCAAATGCTAAAAAGCTTGGTTATTTATAGTGAAAAAATACATCACTAGACCCCTACGCTAGTACTGGCGTGGGGGTAAAATTTACAGAAAAATGAAAAAAATAATCCTTTAAAATAATTATGAAATTAGAAGACAGCGGAAGTATTTTTTACAAAGGGTTGTGTGTTCTTATTGAAACATCAGAAGGCAAAATTTTTCAAGTGTCATTAAATCAAGAAATGTGTGACGCATTATTTCAAGATTTAAAGAATTATTATCGTGATGGTGTCGTACAAATTTTAC
>CAYUFZ010000224.1:0-5016 GCA_964444025.1 uncultured Emticicia sp. | reverse complement strand
CAATATGCTTTGGATGAAAGATAAAAATTTTGGAATGGGTAAAGACCACCCTGTTGCTTGGTGTAAGACGGTAGGTAAAGGCAAAACATTCTACACTTCTTTGGGGCATGATGAATCGGCATGGGCAAATCCAAATTTTATTAAGCTCATCGAAAATGCCGTAAATTGGGGTATTTCTAGAAAATAACAATTCCACTTTTAAATATATATTTCAATCAAACAATCTTCAATTTATATGAAAAAAGTAAATTTTTTACTGAAAAGCTATCTGTTACTAGTGACTTGGTTTTTCGTGTGTGCGACAGGAGTTTTTGCTCAAACAAAAAAAATCAATTTGCTGGTTTTTAGTAAAACGGCAGCTTTTCGTCATCAATCCATAGATGCTGGAAAAATAGCTCTTGCCAAAATGGCGAAAGAGAAAAACGTTGATATTAGCTTTTCGGAGGATTCGAAGCAATTTAACGAATTAAATTTAAAGAAATTTAATGCTGTTATTTTTCTTAATACCACTGGAGATATTTTGAATAATGAGCAACAAAATGCTTTTGAACGCTATATTCAAGCGGGTGGAGGATATGTTGGAATCCATGCCGCAACAGATACAGAATACGAATGGCCTTGGTATAATCAATTGGCGGGAGCTTGGTTTTTAGACCATCCAATGACACCGAGTAATATTCAAAAGGGCAAATTTTATGTCAGTAAAAGAAATGAACTTACTGCTGGAATGCCAGATGAATTTGAACGTACCGACGAATTTTACAGTTTCAAAGATATTTCTTCGAAAATCAATGTCGTGGTAAAAATAGATGAAAAAAGCTATATCGGAGGTAAAAATGGAGCAGATCATCCAATCAGCTGGTATCAAGAATTTGATGGAGGTCGCTCTTTTTATACTGCCATGGGGCATACAGATGAAACGTTCTCAGAAGCTTTGTTTTTGAATCATTTATGGGCAGGAATCAATTATGTTTGTGGAGGAAATACCCCGAATGCCATTGATTTCAGCAAAGCTAGACCAGAGGAAAATAGATTTACGAAAGTGGTTTTGCAGGAAAAATTAGACGAACCGATGGAATTGACTTTATTGGATAATAGTCGTATTTTATTTATTCAAAGGAAAGGAGAAGTTCGTTTGTTTAATACCAAAACCAAAGAATTAAAGACGATTGCTAAAATTCCAGTTAGCACCAAGTATGTGAATAAAGAAGGCAAAGAATCGATGGGAGAAGATGGGCTATTGGGTTTAAACAAAGACCCGAATTTTGCTCAAAACCAATGGATTTATATGTATTATTCTTCCACAAAAGGGTCTTACAATCAACTTTCAAGATTTACGATGAAAGGAGATGAAATCTTATTGGATTCAGAAAAAGAGATGTTGCGTGTAGAAACCCAAAGAGAGGAATGTTGTCATACAGGTGGCTCAATAGCATGGGATAAAGTTGGAAATTTATATCTTTCTACGGGAGATAATACCAATCCTCATGGGTCAAATGGGTACAGTCCTAGCGACGAACGTCCCGGCAGAAGTGCTTGGGATGCACAAAAATCATCAGCAAATACCAATGATTTAAGAGGAAAAATCATCCGAATCAAGCCGCAACCAGATGGCTCTTATACCATTCCTGAAGGAAATCTTTTTGCAAAAGGCACACCGAAAACTCGCCCTGAAATTTATACAATGGGACACCGCAACCCTTTTCGTATTTCTATAGACCAACATACAGGATATTTGTATTGGGGAGAAGTAGGACCAGATGCCTCAAAGCCAGATTCGTTGAGAGGTCCAGCAGGGCATGACGAAGTCGGTCAGGCAAGAAAAGCAGGTAATTTTGGTTGGCCTCATTTTGTAGGAGACAATAAGGCTTATACAAAATTTGATTTTGAAAAAAATAAATCTTTAGAAAAATGGGATGTTAATGCCCCTAAAAATACTTCTCCTAATAATACGGGATTAGAGGTATTGCCTTCGGCACAAAAGGCATTCGTTTGGTATCCTTACGGAGTTTCGAAAGAGTTTCCATTGGTAGGGAGTGGAGGAAGAAATGCCATGGCGGGTCCGGTATATTATGCCGAAGATTTTAAAACTGCCGAGAGAGCATTTCCAAAGTATTATGACAAGAAATTCTTTGAATACGATTGGATGCGTGGTTGGATTATGGCCGTAACAATGGATAAAGACGGCAATTATACATCAATGGAAAGATTTATGCCAAGCTATAAGTTTAGCAATCCGATGGATATGGAATTTGCTCAAAATGGGGATTTATATTTATTGGAGTATGGTACGGGTTGGTTTACTGCCAATGATGATGCAAGATTAGTAAGAATTGAGTTTAATGGAGGAAATAGGAAACCGCAATTGATGATGGCGGCAAATCAAATGGGAGGAGCTGCTCCTTTTCATCTTAAACTAACCTCTCAGGGGACTTTTGATGCAGATGGGGATGTGCTTAAATATACTTGGACGATTACCTCAAAACAAGGGTTTAATAAGGTTTTGACAAGTCCAGAGGCACAATTGGTATTAAACAAAAATGGTATTTATCGAGTTAATTTAACTGTCAATGATGGAAAAGGTGGAGTCAGCTCGCAAGCGATGGAAGTTTCTGTAGGAAACGAGCCTCCTATCTTAGCACTTGATATGCCGAAGGGTAATAAGTCTTTTTACGTTGCCAATAAATCGTTTGACTATGAAATTAAGGTAAAAGATAAAGAAGACGGGTCTTTAGAAAAAGGAATCGAACCTGAACAAGTGGCGGTTTCTATCGATTACTTGGCAGAGGGTTTTGATAAAGTTCAAATTGCACAAGGACACCGAACAGCTGATGCAAATGCCTTGTTTGCCAACGGTAAAAAGTTAATCGAAGCAAGCGATTGTATGGCTTGTCATAGCAAAGATAAAAAATCTATCGGACCAACTTATCGTGAAGTATCTTTGAAATACAAAGGAGATGCTTCTGCTTTGGAAAGATTGACTAAAAAAGTGATTTCGGGTGGAAGTGGCGTTTGGGGAGAGACAGCCATGGCAGGTCATCCACAGTTATCGACGGCGGATGCTTCGGAGATGGTTAAGTACATTCTGAATATTGCGAATGAAAAACCAAAAGAAAAAACATTGCCCGTAAAAGGTTCTTATCAAACAAAATTACCTTCGGGAGATAAAGGAAAGGGGGTATTCATTGTTCGTGCAGCGTATGAAGACCAAGGAGCAAATGGAGTTCCTTCCTTAAAGTCTGAACAAAGTTTTGTTCTTAGAAATGCCAAGCTTGATGTGCATGGCTTGGATATTTACGACAATGTGAATAAAATGTCGTATGGTGGCAATAATCTGGCAATTCCTGCTAAAAATGGTGCATACGTGGTATTGAAACAAGTAGATTTGAATGGAATTAAAGAACTTCAGATAGCGGCAACTGCTCCCAAACCGCAGCTAAACGCTGTCGGAGGAAAAGTTGAATTGAGAGTCGGAGGGGCAAATGGGCCATTGATTGGGGAGTCGAATTTTTTAGAAGCGTCTGATAAAATGGATTTTAAACCAAATATTATTTCAGCTCCTATCAATTTGTCTAGCAACCTTGCATCTGCTCCACAAGATTTGTATATTGTATTCGTTAATCCAAAATCTGAGGGGCAATCCTTGATGGTCGTGCTGGGAATGGAGTTCAAATTATTGAATGAGGGAAGTGCCTCTGCGATACCTATACAAAAAGAGGATACTCCAACTGAAAATAAGGATTTCTTCGTGGGTAATTGGCTTGCTAAAATGATTGGAACTCCAGGGGGAGATGTCGAAATTTCTATTAATTTGGAAAGAAAAGACGGTAAACTGACGGGTACAATGAAGTCTAAATTACAAAATGACCAAGCGAGTCCTTTGGATAAAGTGGAGGAGCTTGAATCTGGTAAAATTAAAATTTATTTTCAAGCAAATGGTATGAGCATCAACATGGAGTTGGAAAAAGAAGATGCTGATAACTTGAAAGGTAGATTAATGGCAATGTTTGATGTAACTGCCAAAAGAGTTAAATAACGTATTATAATTTATGTTCAATCTATAATTTTTTGTTAAAATGAAAAAAGTAAGCGTGTTCTTTTTATTGTTATTTTTAGGCTTAACGGCTAATACTTTCGCTCAATCAGCTACACCAACAGATTTTTTTGCTGGAAAATGGGAAATTACTGTTCTTGGCACGCCAAATGGGGACATTGTTTTTCAAACTGATTTGGTGAGGGTAGATGGCAAATTATCGGGTGATTTAGTGGACCCATCGGGAAAAATGCCTGAAAAAATTCATATTATTAATGTGGAAGAAGGGGCGGATAAAATGGAATTATTCTTCTCTGCTCAAGGCTATGATATCAACGTAGAATTGTCGAAAGTAGATGAGGAAAACCTCAAAGGAATGATGATGGGAATGTTTGAAACTTCAGCCAAACGTTTGAAGTAATCTCTCTAAATAATCAATAAAAAGGCTGTTTTCTCAATGGAAAACAGCCTTTTTATTGGTCTATTATTCAAAAATTAAAATTGGAATAAAGGATAATCTTGCATCCATTTATTAATTTCTGCTTTTACACGAGCAATTGTTGTTGCGTTGTCGTGATTCATCAATATATCATCAATTAAATCTACAATTCTTGCCATATCTGTTTCTACCAAACCTCTCGTGGTCATGGCAGCTGTTCCGACTCTCATGCCTGAAGTTGTCATGGCTGTTTTATCGTCAAAAGGAACCATATTTTTATTAACCGTAATGTCTGCTGTTATCAAGGCATTTTCGGCAATTTTTCCTGTTAGGTTTTTCGGACGTAAATCAATCAGCATCAAGTGATTATCAGTACCACCTGAAATTACTTTATATCCTCGATTAATAAACTCCTGAGCCATCACTCTTGCATTTTTTTGTACTTGTACTTGATAATTATAGAAATTATCTGTCAAAGCTTCTCCAAATGCCACAGCTTTTGCTGCAATAATATGCTCTAATGGACCACCTTGTGTGCCTGGGA
>CAYUFZ010000223.1:0-5021 GCA_964444025.1 uncultured Emticicia sp. | reverse complement strand
TCGCTTTGGAGGGTAGTTTCTTCGTTTATACCGTGATTATTACTGGCATTGAAGGGTAAATTTTCTCGGTCAGTATTGAAATTGTTTTCCTGAATATTTCTACCTCTTTGCATTAAAATGGAAAACTCTTTGCCCTCTTTTATAAAAGTTCGGGTATAATTAGCATCAACATCAATGCTTCGGTTGAGACGGTCATTTTTGATTATTTGCTGAAAAGCATTCAAAGTACTATCCAAGGCATTGCTAAGGCGACTTTTTTGATTTCTTGAAGCATAACTGTCGCCAATACCGAACCGAACATTCACACTGAGCGAGTTTTTAGGGTTAAAATCATAATCAAAATTCAGGTTTGAATTTCCATTTATTCGATTATTTATACCGCTTTCGTCTTGGATTAAACTTGTTTTTTGTCCTAAATAGGTATTATTTCTTGATAAATGACTAGTATAAGGAGAATTGTAAGAACTATTTCCGCCCATATTCCAAGAAATGTTATATTTTTTTTGCTTAAAACTAATCCTTGAATGAGTGCCAGAGCCTCGTACTCCAATGCCCAAATTTACGCCCCCTGTGATGCCTTGAAGCGTATTTTTTTTCATGATAATATTTATCACACCAGCAGTACCTTCGGCATCATATTTGGCAGATGGAGCAGTGATAACTTCCACTTGCTTAATCATATCAGCCGGAATTTGTTTGAGTGCCTCTGCAATATTACCTGCCAAAATACTAGAGGGTTTATTGTTTATCAAGACTTTGATATTGGAGCTTCCTCGCATCTGAATGTTGCCGTCAATGTCCAAAGTCAATAAAGGGACTTTTCGCAAAATATCTTCCGCTGTCCCGCCCTTGCTCGAAATATCTTTATCGGCATTATACACCAAGCGGTCAGGCTTATCTTCGATGAGTGCTGTTTGAGCAGTAATCTTTACTTCCTCTAAAATTTTTGTGTCAGGAATGAGCAGTATCGTGCCTAAATTGAAAGAACCTGTATTTTCTTTGATTTTCAATGACAGCGTTTTGGTTTTGTATCCTACGAAACTAATCGTCAAAATAAAATTACCTTTTTCTTTCACCACGACACGAAAAGCTCCTTCTTGGTCTGTCATACTGCCACCAACCATTTGTTTTTGTTCGTTTAATATACTCACAGAAGCAAATTCAACCGCTTGACGATTGAGGGAGTCTCTGATTTGTCCTTGAACGATAAAATCGTTTACAGAAAAGCACTTAACATGGAGGCTTGCAGCAGTGTAGGGTACAAAGGCGAAAGTGGCGTGAAAATAGAAAAAGCAGGCAAATATATGTAAATACTTCATTGATTTTTAGAACCCTTCGTTTGATTTAGATGAGAAATTTATATAAATATGGCAAAATTCTTCCCAAAACTAAAATAAATTTACTCTTCACAGTATAAAGTATCTAAAAGTGTCGATGAACATTACAGAAAAATCGACTTTAAATTTGCTTTCGTTCGAGGATATATTTTCGTCGAATTGTATTGATAGAAAATTTTTTTTGAGCGATAAAGCTTTCTGGATGTATTTTTTCAAACTGATTCTCCCATTCGTGGTAGAGGAGAGAATCTGATGCTTTGAATTGATTGGCATCGATGTTTTTACTTATTAAAAAGTCTTGAAAATTCATGGGTAATGGTATTTCTTCTTGTTTTTTATGTCAATTTGCTTAAAAAATTATCCTTAAAATAGTCAGAGTCCTCCATCGTCTGATTAAAATTCTGGATGAAAGACTCTGAAAAGAATTGCCAATGTATTTTTATAAATCTTTTCTCTTCAATGCCTTTACTGCATAGTCTGCTGCACGAGCGGTAAGAGCCATGTAGGTAATTGATGGATTGACGCATGATGCTGAGGTCATGGCTGCCCCATCTGTAACAAATACATTTTTACAATCGTGTACCTGATTAAAGGCATTTAGTACTGATGTCTTCGGGTCTTTTCCCATGCGGGCAGTACCCATGTCGTGTATTCCTAAGCCCATGTGTGTCGGACGGTCGTAAGGCGTAACGTGTTTAAATCCTGCGGTTTCAAGCATTTCTACTGCAGAAGAAATAATATCTCTTCGCATTGCCCAATCATTTTCAACAAACGCCGCATCAGTAACAATCATAGGAATACCCCATTTGTCTTTTTTCTCTGCATCAAGATAAATTCTATTGTTGGGATTAGGTAGAATTTCGCCGAATCCCCCGATGCTGATTGTCCATGCTCCTGGTTTGGTCAAACCTTGCTTGAAATCAGCCCCAAATCCATCAGCTCCAACACCTCTATTCCAGCCTTCACGACTTGCTCCGCCCTGATACCCAAAACCTCTCAGATAGGCATTTTGTTTGTCATTGCCCCAATTTCTGAAACGAGGGATATACATGCATTTGGGCGTTGCCCATACACATAATCGTCTTCAAATCCATCTATCATGGCAGTTGCTCCCGAACCTAATTGGTGGTCCATGAGGTTTCTTCCCACTTGGTCGCTGTCATTGCCAAATCCATTTTGAAAACGATTAGACTTTGAGTTTAACATCAAAGCCGCAGTATTGATAGAACCGGCATTTAAGAAAATTATTTTGGCAAAATACTCCTCCGATTGCAAGGTGTGCTGATTGATGATACGAACACCTGTTGCACGCTTTTTTTGCTCATCATATATAATTTCCGCAACGATAGAATCATGCAAAATACTCAAACGATTGGTTCGCATGGCAGCAGGAATTGCCCCCGACAACGAACTATAATACCCACCATAAGGACAACCTCTCTGGCATTTATTACGATATTGGCACGAGGCACGACCTAAGGCAGTATGAATGTCTTGAGGTTGGGTAAGGTTAGCTATTCGCCCGACTGTTACGGGGCGGTTGAATCGCTCAAGCATTTTATTTTTAAAATGAAGCTCAGGTGTAAATAGCGGCATTGCCGGCAAGAAATGGCCATCGGGTAATACGTCTAAGCCTTCTTTTTGCCCACTTACCCCTACAAATTTTTCTACATGGGTGTACCAAGGTTCTAAATCTTCGTATCGAATCGGCCAATCAATCCCAACTCCTTCTTTGGCATTTGCTTCAAAGTCTTGTTTGTTCCAGCGATACGATTGTCTTCCCCAATGCATCGATTTTCCACCCGTATGATAGGCTCTAATCCAATCAAAGGGGCGTTTTTCGATGTAAGGATTTTCTTTGTCGTTGGTCAGATGATTGACTACCTCTTCACTTCCTAATCCCCAAAATCGGCTATTTGCCCAACGTTCCTCCGCCGAAAGATTACTAGTTTTGCCACGGTGTTCAAAATCCCAAGGTTCTTTCATGGCAGTATCGTAGCCTTCTACATGTTTGATTTCATGCCCACGTTCAATCATTAATACTTTCAGACCTCTTTCGGTTAGTTCTTTTGCGGCAAAACCACCCGACATTCCAGAGCCGACGACGATGGCGTCGAACGTATTATTTTTAGTTGCTTGTATATTCAGATTCATGATTTTTTGATATTTCAAGATACTTTGTCAAAGTTTTGACATTTTTGTTAGTTTAATAGATGCTCGTAACAATCAATAAGCATACGATTTTTGATTGGGTTGCAGTTTGATAAGTTCGAGTTTGCCCGGAATTTGTACATACTCAAAGGAGGCTTTAAGTCCTGCCTCAGATGTAAAATATCCCAATAGGGTAAGTTCTTTCATCAAACGCCAGAATGGAGTGGTTTTTCCTGTCATTTTTTTGGATTCTTGTTCCAATAATTTCAATACCCCTCTTTTTTCATCAGAGTTTAATTCCAGAAATTTTACTCGTTCCATAGAAGTTATTCCTTCTAAAAAGCTCTGATGTTCTGCCTCTTTGTAGCAGTCTCGCAACATCATTTCAATAAAGGCAGGAACGCCTACTTCTTTGGCACCAACAGTATCTGTTTTGGGGATAATCATCTCCGCAATTTCAGCAACAATTTTTTGTTGAGTATTGCTTAGGTTGAATACAGAGCTGTGTTTGTTAGCTTTGATTTCTTTTTCCCAATTATCCATGGCGAGCAGGGTAGGTGCGGAGAATACTCCTCCCAGCATCAAGGATACGCTTTTTATGACTTCACGTCTGTCCATTTTGTTTAATAGGTTGAATAGGTTTAAATAAATTGTTATAAATATAGACATTTATCGATAGCCGACAAAAAATAATCAACTTAGATACTATTTTGCGAAGGTAAAATGTGTATTTAATCAAGAATTGCTTGTCTTGTAATTGACCAAAATTATAAGACAATGCGAAAGACATTCCCACCATTAACCGAATCCTCCGAAGCAATGTTGCGAATAGCATTTATGACTTTTATAATCGTGAAATAATGTCTAAAAAAACAAACCTCTTTTAAAGAAATTTAAAAGAGGTTGAAATTCTATGATTTTTAAAATTATTTTGAAAAATGAAGGAGCAACTACTGTTATTAGCAGTTTTTTTATATCTCTGATGGACTTAACCCAAATTCGGCTTTGAATATTTTTGAAAAATGTGAAAAATTTACAAACCCAGCATCTATATAAGCTTCAGATGGTTTTTGCTTCTTATTTGAAATTAAATGGTAAGCGAATTCCAATCTTTTTTTTATCAGCCATTTATTAGGTGTAGTCTGAAATATTTCTTGAAAATCCCTTTTAAACGAAGATAAACTTCTGCCTGTCAAAGTTGCAAATTTTTCTAATGGAAGATTGTGCATAAAGTATTGGTTCATATAGGCTTCCAAATCTAATTTGAAATCAAGAGCAAAAGTAAACAGAATGTTCTGCATCCTTATGTCTTGTTTTAAAATCTCTATTAGTTCAAGTACCTTATATTGAGCTAAATTGTCTGTTAAAGCATCAGGATTTTCAAAGTATGGAACCATCGAACTTAGATAACCTTCCAAAAAATAATTGTTTGGTATCGTAAAGTTAGCGTTTCCGATGTAAACACCTTTGGGTTCAATATGGTAATCCTTTGCGTATTTATACAAAATCTCTGTGGGCAAAATGACACTAAGG
>CAYUFZ010000222.1:0-5029 GCA_964444025.1 uncultured Emticicia sp. | reverse complement strand
GGATTATCCCCCACTTTTATCTGTGCTTGGGACAGCAATGCTGCCGACACCAATGCAATAACGAGATAAAAACGTTGAATTAATTTCATAAATAAATTTATTTTGCAGTGAATATTGAAACAAAAAATTTTATTTTCTGATTCGAATATTGAATTAGATTTAATAAAGCAAATAATATACCATTTATTCTTTTTTACTTACTAAAGAGCAAAATATGACGTTTTGGATAACAAAAAAGACGTTTTTGAAAAGTACATTAAGTTTGCAAATGGCTAATCAAGGCTATACAAAAGAGATGCCAATCGAGTAATTATAAAAACAAAAAAATGTACCCCAGCGAGGTACATTTTTAAATATATGGCTTATTTGCCCAAATGATTACTAATAGATGCTTTGATAAATTGAATATCCTTTTCCAATTCATTCAGTTTTTGTACCTGACTCTCTAGAGCTTTTATTTTTTTATATAATTCTTGCGTAGCTGAAATATTGAGCGTAGTCAAGGCTTCATAATCCACAGCCCTAAAATCATGTACATATTTCCCAAACACGAAAACATCCTGAATCATGCTGTCTGTGATATCATTTTTCTTAGCTTTAAATGAAGATTTTGATAATACTTCAGAGACCACAATTTGCTTTTCCTTTCCTGCAAAATAGACCTTTAAGGTATCATTTTTAGCCAAATCAAGCTCTTTTTCGATTAAAAACTCAATATCGTCTCCTTTAAGAATGACTGTTGCTGGTTGATAGATATTCGGAATAAAGTTGGATGAATAATTTATTGCTTGTGGAAATACCTCCTCTACTTCTTGGGCAATTACTTTTTTGAATGATTTATTGCCAAAATGGAGAAAATCTTTCATTTTATAATCTTTGATTGGAATTTGCATCAATGTGTTCAAATCATTTGTATTGTTTGATAATCCGATGACATTCTTGGTTCGTTTATCTGATGCCACATTCAATTCCACACACATTATTCTATTTTCACAAAATATTCCATAAGGATAATCGGTTGTTGATGCTACCCCCGTCTTTACTCCTGCAGTACCTGTTGTGTATGATGCATTCGAATAATATGCAAAATTTGATACCGTATAATTTGATGCTGATTGAACATATATTCCGCCACCTCCGGTAAAGTAATGTTTGTTTCCATTTTCAGCCGAATAAACTAAGTTTCCATTATTTGCCCAACCAATGTAGCCTGCACGAGTAGTGCTATTGCTATTATAAAACTCAATTATTCCTGAATTATTGGCTGTACCTCCACTTAGTCTAATCGAACCAATTCCAGCATTGAGTATTGTTGAAATACTTCCATTGACTTCTAATTTTGCCGTTGGAGTCGTAATTCCAATCCCTACATTTCCATTATTTCTCCAAGACATATATTCAGTCCAATTTGTACCATTCCAATAAGAAGCATGTAGTGCATTTTGAACACTTGTGGTAGAAAAGGAATTCCCTCTTACACCAAACTGCCATCCAAGATTACCAGCAGACTGAAAATTATTATTTCCTGCATATTTAGAACCAAACAATATACTTGCTTGATCAGAACCTTGTGTTCCCCTTGTTCCAATCACTACTGCAGATGAGCCAGATAAAGGAGAAACATCCAATAATGATTGCGGTGTATTAGTCCCAATCCCAACATTGCCTAATTGATAAATATTTTCTGTATTAGAAGTCGCTCCAGTGTTGGTTGCAGTACTATACCAAGGTTCGGTAGTACTTCCAGCTGATGATGAACTTGAGTTTGAAATAGAAAAAGTAGCTACCGCTTTTATTGCATACACCATCGATACGTTGCGGGGGCGAACACCTAGTAACTGTGTCCCTAAAAAATTAGAAGTCCAACTAGAAGTACCTAGTGTATATGACTGATAAGTAGATGAAGCGGTTTTATTATCGGGATTTAATACCAATTGAGCAGAAGTCACAACATTACTTGTATTATTAAATATCCCAATATTCTCTGCGATTCTTGTTTCCAACTGAGTAGAACCTAGCGTACGGCTGGCATCAACTCCCCTGCCATTGTCCCAGCCTCTCACAAATTCCCCTCTCAAATCAGGAATATTAAATGTGGTTGTGCCATTTCCCGCTCCATAAGTTGTGCCAATTTTGGCAAATAAGTCGGCATAAGTTGTTCGGCTAACTGCCTGCCCGTTACATTCCAAATAGCCACTTGGAATAGATTGATAAGGAAAAATGGCTATTGAACCAACTGTTTTATCTGCTAATGCCGACATGGATAATCTTCTAATAACTCCAGTAGTGGTTTGAACCAAAATACTATCTGTCAATAAATTACCACTTTGTAATCCCGTAATGGCCAAAGTATTTGAGCCAGAAGTAGCAATCGTGGTTGCTTCACTCAATGTTCCACCTAATTTAATATTGTTTGTACTCTCTGTCAAACCATTCGATGCAGTAGTTGAATCTTTCACACTTCCCGACAAAGCAGATGCTGGAGTTACCCAACTTCCCACACCTGAAGCATTAGAAACGAATATTTTTCCGTTGCCTTGGGTGCCATCTGTAATTTTTACTTTTCCTGCCACGTCCAATTTGGCGGCTGGAGTCAGCGTACCTATGCCTACTTTAGATGAATCTTTCGTAACAATAAAACGGCTTCCGGTAGTCGCTTCTATATCCAAATGGGCATTGCTATTGATGCTGGAAGGATTGCTTCCGATTTTTACTTGAGCGTTTGCAGTGAGTGCAAACAAAGTGCTACATACTAAGATAATTTTTTTCATTACTTTGGGGTTTTAAATTTAAAGATTTGGTCACAAATTATATTCTTATTAATTCTATCTATTATCTTACCAATACATCACCTCTGGCAGCAATACCATATAAGTTAACTCCCGAAATAGTTCCAACATCCGAATCTCTCACCACTTGAAGAGTATATGTGTATTTACCAGGGGTAACATTTTCCAACACAATACTTGGAGGAGCCGCAAATCTCATAATACTATTGGTTGCTGTTGCCCAGCCAGTCATCATCACGGTCGTTGTATAGGTAGTCACATTATTGGCATCTTTGGTCGCAACTCTGAATCGCAACGAACCAGAGGCCGCTGTAGTTGTATAAACATCTCCCCATATATCCCATCTAAGAACAACTTTATTCGAAGCATAGCCCGAAGGTACTTCTAGCAACAAATCAGACTTCGTCAAATCAAAATAAGTACCCGTTATTGTTTCAGGTGTATTTAATTTACCATTGGCATCTGAATAATATATTTGATACGTTTTTGCAGGCTTGTTTGAAGTACCAAAAGATATTATCTTCCATGTATTCCCACTGACAACATTTGTATTAACAACGGTAATTGTCTGATTGGCATCGATTGTTAAAGAATCCGCACCAGATATTTTTTCTCCGCTGACAGGTTTCAAGGACAAGCCATAACTTGTCTGATTGGATAATATATACGTTCGACCCTCACAATTACAAACGCTACTGCTACCCGTTGGAAGTGTTAATTTGGCTACGGAAGAGCCTTCATAGCTGACATAGTAGTCATCATTAGAGAAGGTATAATTTCCTGTTATGGCATTATAATTAGTTCCCAAAGAACCATTAACCGATAATGTAGAGCCTGGCGATGTGGTATTGACACCTACTTTGCCCATTTGGTAGATGTTTTGTACGTTCGAGTTTGCACCAATATTTGTTGCAACATTGTTCCAAGGTTCTGAAGCAGCCCCAATCGTTGTAGGAGAAACAGACCTTAGTATCCCTGTAGTAGGATTAACAACCAAAATCGAATCAGTAGTATTTCCTTTTTGCAATCCATTAATTGCCAGTGTATTCGAAGCAGAAGTGGTAAGAATTGTTGACTTTGAAAGACTTCCTCCTAACTCAACATTTTTACCGTTCAGTGTCAACCCATTCGATGCCGTAGTTGAATCTTTCACACTTCCAGACAATGCAGATGCTGGAGTTACCCAACTTCCCACACCCAAAGCATTAGAAACGAATATTTTTCCATTGCCTTGACTGCCATCTGTAATTTTTACTTTTCCTGCTACATCCAATTTGGCGGCAGGAGTTAGAGTTCCTATGCCTACTTTAGAGGAATCTTTCGTAACAATAAAACGGCTTCCAGTAGTCGCTTCTATATCCAAATGAGCATTGCTATTGATGTTGGAAGGATTACTTCCGATTTTTACTTGAGCATTAGCAGCAAATACAAACAAAGTACTGCATACTAAAATATTTTTTTTCATTATTTTGGGTTTTTAAAATTTATAAGTAAATATGTATAAATCAATATCAGGTATTTTCAATGATAAATCATTTAAAAAAAAATTAAATTTTCAATATAGTATTTATTAAATAATACAAACAATCTACTTATTAATTTTTTATACCTTTTTTACGACTTGTTAATCACAATTCTAAGGGCTTTGAACTTACTAAATCCAAAACCCTTCCATTTGTTTTTTTAATAGCAATTGACTGGGCAACCATGTGTTGTTCCTCCCGCTGGAGAAGATGCACAGCCAAATTGCAAGACACATTGGTCATTTACATCTAAAATTCCATCGTTATCATCGTCAGTGTCCGTAATATCAGGAGTTCCATCCCCATCAGAATCCAAATAAACCACAAATCTACTTAGGCTCATTTGACGGATTTCTCCAGTAGAAGCAAGCGTAGTTACCAAGCTATCCGAGGTAAGAGCCGCTTTTTTATTTTCGATAAAAAAGCGACCATCTGTTTTATTAGAAAACACTTTTTTGCCATTGGAAGCTTCAATCTCTATGTTTGAAGTACTTGCAATAACCGTCGGATTAAAGCCGATTTTAATTTGGGCATTTACCGAAAATACTATCGATAAAATGAGCGTGATTATACAAAATATATTTTTCATAGATTTATTCATTTAAAAAATTAATTACATCCGCCATCGCAGGCAAGATTCATGTATGAAACGTTAGAATAATTTGTACTTCCAGTATAAGTATTTCCTCCAGTTATTCCGAAAACCATATAATTCGT
>CAYUFZ010000221.1:3240-5032 GCA_964444025.1 uncultured Emticicia sp. | reverse complement strand
GTCCTTTTGTCATTGTTTTGGATAGGGCTATTCACCGAGTCTTGGATTTGGGTATCAAGGTAGATGTCCTTTTGGGTGATTTTGATGGAGATTTAGATTTGGAGGAAGTCCGACAAAAACAATATCCTCTCGAAATTATTCATACACCTGATCAAGATAAAACAGATTTAGAAAAAGCTTTTGACTTTTTAATTGAGAGGGGATTTCCGGCGGTCAATGTCGTTTGGGCTACTGGACGAAGAGCCGACCATACGATGGCAAACCTTACCAATATTGTTCGCTATAAATTTGATTTACGTATATTGGTTATTGATGATACGTCGATTGTTTGCCCTTTACTACCTTTGCCTCATAAATTTGAAAAATGGTTCGCAAAAGGTTCGAAAATTTCATTAATTCCAGTTGGAATTGCTCATGGAATTCAGACCGAAAATTTACTCTATCCGTTAAGAAATGAATCTTTGGTTTTAGGCTATCGTTGCGGAAATAGCAATGAGTCGGAAATAGATGGAATGGTCAAGATTAGTTATGATTCTGGAGACTTATTACTGATGGAATGTAGGGATTAATTGCCTCTTGGATGGTTGATTTGGGCAGCTAATAAATAGTTCCAAAAATAGGATAAAAAATTTGTGGATAACTTTTTTTGTTTAACTTTTCTTATATTTAATATGTTCTAAGTCATTGATTATCAATGTGTATATTTAATTTTTAATTTGATTTTTCAATTTTTTAATAACAAAAGGTTTCAAATACAGCTTTTATTCAAGGCAACAATTTCGTAACTTTACAAGCAAATAACTAAGCCATGAAAATGGATAATTTCTGCTCGAATATTATTGAGTTATCGGGAGCAATTCTCGTCTCAATCCCAAAAAGTAAGCGGGAGAAGATTAGTTAAAATGAAATTTGTTTGACGACAAAATCTAAATAAATTGCTTATTTACTGTGTCATGAATCTCTAAAACTTTGCTAAGGCTGTCTTATGTATGTAATCAAAAGAAACGGACAAAGAGAATCCGTTAAGTTCGACAAAATCACGGCTCGTATCGAGCGTTTATGTTATGGATTGGAACCTGTATTCGTTCAGCCTGTGGAGGTTGCAATGAAGGTGGTTGCAGGTATTTACGATGGTGTAACGACTTCTGAATTGGATAATTTAGCTGCCGAAACTGCCGCTTCCATGACGACCAAGCACCCGGATTATGCTATTTTGGCTGCTCGGATTGCTATTTCTAATCTACACAAAAATACGCTTAAATCTTTTTCTGGTACAATGAAATTATTGTACCAATATATCGATCCAAAAACTGGTCAAAATGCTTCTCTGATTTCTAAAGATACTTGGAAAGTCATTCAAAAAAATGCTGCTTTACTTGATTCGGCGATTATTTATGACAGAGATTTTGGATATGATTATTTTGGGTATAAAACTTTAGAAAAATCGTATTTGCTAAAGCTAAATGGGAAAATTGTTGAACGCCCACAGCACATGCTGATGCGGGTGGCTGTAGGAATTCATGGGGAAGAGATTGATAGTGTCTTGGAAACGTATGAGTTGCTTTCGGAAAGATGGTTTACGCATGCGACACCAACATTGTTTAATGCCGGAACGCCCAAACCGCAACTTTCTTCTTGCTTCTTATTAACGATGAAAGAAGATAGTATTCATGGTATTTATGACACACTAAAATCTTGTGCTCAAATATCTCAATCAGCAGGTGGTATTGGTTTAGCTATTCATAACATTAGAGCAACAGGTTCTTATATTAAAGGAACAAATGGATATTCC
>CAYUFZ010000221.1:0-3230 GCA_964444025.1 uncultured Emticicia sp. | reverse complement strand
TGAAACTTTGGCTCAGACGGCTCAGATTTCACAATCTGCTGGAGGAATTGGCTTGGCAATACATGATGTTCGGGCAACGGGTTCTTATATCAAAGGAACCAACGGAACGTCAAATGGAATTGTACCGATGCTTCGGGTATTTAATGATACTGCTCGTTATGTTGACCAAGGTGGTGGTAAGAGAAAGGGTTCTTTTGCGATTTATATCGAACCGCATCATGCTGATATTTTTGAGTTTTTGGACTTGAAAAAGAATCATGGAAAAGAGGAATTGCGTGCAAGAGATTTGTTTTATGCTCTTTGGATTTCGGATTTGTTTATGAAGCGGGTGGAGGCAAATGATACTTGGTCTTTGTTCTGCCCGAATGAAGCTCCAGGGTTATCGGAGTGCTATGGCGAAGAATTCGAACGATTGTACGAAAAGTATGAGCTTGAGGGGCGTGCAAGAAAAACAATCAAAGCTCAGGATTTATGGTTCGCTATCATGGAATCGCAAATCGAAACCGGAACGCCTTATATGTTGTATAAGGATGCTGCTAATTTGAAATCAAATCAAAAAAATTTAGGTACAATCAAGTCTTCTAACCTTTGTACCGAAATTATTGAATATACAGCTCCAGACGAAGTGGCTGTCTGTAATTTGGCATCTATTGCTTTGCCAAAATATATTATTCAAGATTCTAGTAATGGTTTTTTGAAGTTTGACCATCAAAAACTTTATGAAGTAACAAAAGTGATTACTCGTAATTTGAATCGAGTAATTGATATTAATTATTATCCGGTACCAGAAGCCAAACATAGCAACCTGCGTCATCGTCCCATAGGCTTGGGAATACAAGGATTGGCGGATACATTTATTTTGTTGAGAATGCCTTTTGATTCTGATGAAGCTCGTCAGTTGAATAAAGATATTTTTGAAACAATTTATTTTGCAGCAATGGAGGCTTCGATGGAATTGGCTATCAAAGAGGGGGCTTATGCTACTTGGGAGGGTTCGCCGATTTCTAAGGGTATTTTTCAATTCGATATGTGGAATGTCAAACCAGAATCTGGAAGATGGGATTGGGAAGCTTTACGCTCAAAGGTAATTCAAAATGGTGTCAGAAATTCCTTGCTTGTCGCTCCTATGCCAACCGCTTCGACTAGTCAAATATTGGGTAATAATGAATGTTTTGAGCCTTATACTTCAAATATTTATACAAGAAGGGTGCTTTCAGGAGAATTTGTGGTGGTCAATAAGCATTTGTTGAGGGATTTGGTCAAAATAGGGCTTTGGAATGATTCGATGAAAAATAAATTGATTGCTGCCAATGGTTCGGTACAGGCTATCTCGGAAATTCCGCAACATTTGAAAGATTTGTACAGAACGGCTTGGGAAATTAAGCAGAAAAGTATTGTGGATATGGCTGCTGATAGGGGAGCTTATATCTGTCAAAGCCAATCTTTGAATATTTTCATGGAAAATGCTAATTTCGGAAAATTGACTTCTATGCACTTTTATGCTTGGAAAGCGGGCTTGAAAACGGGAATGTATTATCTTCGCACAAAAGCGGCTGCCGATGCTGTGAAATTTACGGTAGATCCAAAAGCGTTGGCTGAAGTAACTCCCGTGACTACCGGGATGTCGGAAAAACCTTTGGATTATGCAAAATATGCAGAAGAACAAGCAATGAAAGCCAATGCAGCATCTTCTTTTACCAACGAAAGTGAGTATCAATATGCCGCTATGCAGTGTTCATTGGATAATCCTGAAGGGTGTGAAATGTGTGGCTCTTGAGGATTCCGACTTGCTTCTTTCTTAATATAAACGTGTTTTTGATGAGGGGTTATTCTGTATGGATTAGCCCTTCATTTTTTGATACGAATGTCAAGGTTTTTTGTATCAATAGGTCAACAGAAAATTCATGTTCCCATGCGATAATATTGTCATACTCTTGATTACCATCTGGAAATAGATACAAATCGCTCGAAAACAAGGGAGATGAAATTTCTTTACTGATATCAAAATGACAACTTTCTTCTACAATAATTTTATAATCCGTGTAATCTTTTTCAAGATTTAATAAATGAAGAGCTTGTCCAAAAGCAATAATCCACTCATTTTTGTACCATAAAAAGTGAAATAAACTGCCTTTTTCATATTGTTTAATAAATACATAGACCAATAAAATAAGGCGATTTTCGATGCTTAATTTGAATATATCACCATCTTTTTGAAGCATTGGACGAACATACGAGCGGAATAATTCCTTGATTTGCAGACGCTCATTAATATTCTTCGTTATTGGTATTTTTTGAGAAATATAAGGAGCTTTTAGTAAGTTAATTTGCCCGGTATGATTGTTTCGGGCAAATTTTCTATCTTTTTTATTTGATTGAAGCAATCGAATAGCCACTACTAAAAGTAACATCAATCGAAAAATAACCCAAATACTTTTCATGCGTCATTAGCAGAATTTTTCTTTTAAAAACAGAGCTGTATGATTGTTGTCTAAAGAGAGCATTTCTTCGGGAGTTCCTTCAAAACACAAATAGCCACCTTTTTCTCCGCCGTCAGGCCCAAGGTCGATTATCCAATCGGCAGACTTAATGACCTCCATGTTGTGTTCAATGATAATTACGCTATCTCCCTGATTCACCAAGGCGTTCATTGCTTTCAAAAGCTTTTTGATATCGTTGAAATGCAAACCAGTGGTGGGTTCATCAAAAATAAACATGGTTTTCCCTTTTTCTGAATTTCCTTTGCTCAAGAAAAAAGCCAATTTTACACGCTGTGCTTCTCCTCCCGAAAGGGTACTCGAGGATTGTCCCAAACGAATATATCCCAAACCCACTTCTTGTAAAGGACGGAGTCTTTCGGCAATTTTAGCGTCTGATGGCTCAAAAAATGAAATAGCTTCATCGACTGTCATCTCCAAAATATCAGAAATATCTTTATCCTTGTATTTAACTTCTAAAATTTCTTGTTTGAAGCGTTTTCCTCCGCAACTTTCACAAGAAAGACGAACATCAGCCATAAACTGCATTTCGATGATTTGCTCTCCCTCTCCTTGGCAAGCCTCACATCGCCCACCTTCTACATTGAAGGAAAAAAATGCAGGCTTGTAATCACGAACTTTTGAAAGAGGCTGCTCTGCCATCAATTGTCTTAGGTAATCGTAGGCTTTGATATAAGTGACGGGATTCGAACGGGAAGATTTCCCGATAGGGTTTTGATCGACCATTTCGAT
>CAYUFZ010000220.1:4831-5045 GCA_964444025.1 uncultured Emticicia sp. | reverse complement strand
TTTTGTTTTTTCTTATTCGTGGCAGCATCGAAATACGTTTCTTTTACCGTAATTGGCACGATTTCCCCATCGAATTTTCCAGCAGCTTGAGCCGCCAATGCTTTTTGATGCGATTGGAACGAAAAGGCATCTTGGGCTTCTCGGCTGACGTTGAACTGCTGTGCTACTTGCTCCGCCGTAATCCCCATTCCTACGTAATAATCTGGGTGATTAG
>CAYUFZ010000220.1:0-4821 GCA_964444025.1 uncultured Emticicia sp. | reverse complement strand
CATAGTTAAGAGCCATCTTCCAGCCAGTTGTTGGCACCAAAGACATAGATTCTGTACCACCAGCAATGATACAATCTGCCATGCCAGCATTGATTTTTGCCGCTGCCATAGCGATGGTTTCCACCCCTGAGCCACAATATCTGTTTACCGTAACCCCCGGAACACTTTTACCAAGAGCTAATAACGAGATATATCTTGCCATTTGCATGCCTTGTTCGGCTTCGGGTACTGCATTTCCTACAATTACGTCTTCAACACGAGCTGGGTCAAGATTGGGTACTTGGGTCATTAGGTGCTTGATTACGTCTGCCGCTAAATCATCGGGGCGAGTAAAGCGGAATACACCTTTAGGAGCTTTGCCAACTGCACTTCGGTAGCCGGCTACAATATATGCATTCATGTTTTTTTATTTTTTTCGCTTGCAAAAGCAAGGGTTATTTTTCCATAATAATACTAATGAGAAACATCGGATAATTAGTTGCGAGGAGGTTTTCCGCCGCTTAATAATCCCTGAATACGCTCAAGTGTTTTCTTTTCTCCGGTAAGAGATAAGAACGCTTCACGTTCTAAATCCAAGAGGTATTGTTCAGATACCATTTGAGGGTAGCTCAAATCTCCTCCAGAAATAACATACGCTAGTTTTTCAGCAATTTTCGCATCGTGTTCGCTGATGTATCTTCCCAAAAGCATTCCGGTAATCCCTGCTTTGAACAATGCAATCCCTGCTTTTCCTTGTACTTTTACATCGGTTCGTTGCTTAGGTTGGGTGTATCCAGCTTCTGCCAATTTGATGGCTTCGTCTTTTGCTTCGGCAATTAAACGGCTTCTGTTCAGCACGATACGGTCTTTATTGGCTTGTAAATAGCCCATGTCGAATGCCTCTTGTGCCGAAGTCGAAACTTTCGCTTGAGCAATATTCATAAAGGCATTTTGTAGAATATTCAATTCGGGGTCACCACTTTGGTATAAATCCGAACAGCGAACCGCCATTTCTTTTGTTCCACCACCTGCCGGAATCAACCCAACGCCTAATTCCACCAAACCCATGTAAGTTTCGGCATGAGCCACCACTTTGTCGGCATGTAGGTTCAACTCACATCCTCCACCCAATGCCAAGCTATGGGCAGCCGTTACGACAGGAATAGACGAGTATCTTGCACGCATCATGCTTTGTTGGAACTGTGCAATCATCAAGTTGATTTCATCAAATTCTTGTTCTATTGCAAACATAAACAACATAGCTAAATTAGCACCTGCTGAGAATGCTTCGTTAGAATCATTACCGATAACCAAACCTCTAAAATCTTTTTCAGCAACGGCATAAGCTTTGTTCAAACCTTCTACCACTTCTGCTCCAAAGGTATTCATTTTTGAATGGAATTCGACTCCCGCAATGCCATCGCCTAGGTCATAGATGCTAGAGCCTGCATTTTTCCAAATGACATTCGTTTGGCGAAGATTGTCCAAGATAATAAAGCCTTCCGTTCCTGGTATAACCTTATATGATTTTGATTGAATGTCGTAGTATTTTCTCTTGCCAGATTCTATTTTATAAAAAGTTTCGTTGCCCGAATCCAACATATCATAGACCCATTGAGCTGGTTTTTGCTCTAATTTTTCCATGATTGCGAGCATTTCCCGAACTCCAATCGCATCCCAAGTTTCAAACATTCCCATTTGCCAGCCAAAACCTGCACAAATGGCAGCATCGATTCTGAAAATTTCATCGGCAATTTCTGGAATCCTGTGGGTGGCATACCTGAATCCATCTGCAAAAGTTTTTCTATAAAATTCGCCTGCTTGGTCTGTTCCTGCCAAAAGTACTTTGAATCGTTTCTTTAGGTCGTCGATATTTTTGGTACTTTCTAAAGTAGCAAATTTGACTTTTTCGGAAGGCTTATATTCAAAAGTTTTGAGGTCTAAAGCTAAAATAAGGGTTTTCCCTTTTTCATCTTTTGTTTTTTTGTAAAAACCTTGCCCTGTTTTATCTCCTAACCATTTATTTTCCATTAATTTGGACAATGTTGAAGGCAATGCAAACGCATCTTTTGATTCGTCATTGACCAACACTTTGCTCAAATTATTACAAACATTGACGGTAGTGTCTAAGCCTACTACGTCGGAAAGACGAAATGTCCCAGATTTTGGCCTGCCCACCACCGTACTGGTCAATTTATCGACAGCCTCGACACTCAAGCCCATTTCCTCAGCAATACGGATGGTCTGAACCATGGCATATATTCCAAGTCGATTGGCAATAAAAGCCGGAGAATCTTTACACAAAACAGTTGTTTTTCCTAAAAACAAATCCCCATAGTGCATCAAAAAGTCGATGATGGCTTTATCGGTATTAGCCGTTGGGATAATCTCCAATAAACGCAAATAACGAGGAGGATTGAAGAAGTGAGTACCACAGAAATGCTTTTGGAAATCTTCCGAACGCCCTTCCGCCATCAAATGAATTGGAATGCCTGAGGTATTAGAAGTTATCAAAGTACCAGGTTTTCTAAATTGCTCTACTTTGTCGTAAATCAGTTTTTTGATTTCCAATTTTTCGACCACTACTTCAATAATCCAATCATAATGGGCAATTTTGGGCATATCATCTTCAAAATTACCCAAACTGACACGAGAAACCACCTTTTGATTGAAAACGGGAGAAGGACTTGCCTTGACAGCCGCCTGAAACAATTCCCCCACAATTCGGTTTCGGACAAGCGGGTGCGATACCTCTAGTCCTTTGGCTTTTTCAGCCTCATTAGGTTCGTTCGGAACCATGTCCAGCAAAAGAACTTCCACCCCGATATTGGCAAAGTGCAAGGCGATTCGGCTTCCCATGATACCAGCCCCCAATACGACTACTTTTTTAATGCTACGATTCATAGTTTTGAATTTATTTGCTCTGAAATTTTATTTCTATAAAATTCAAGTTTTTGTTGATAATTGTATTTGATAATGTGACGAAATTCTTTTAATAATCATTGAAACAATTCTTTTGTTGAGCTTTGTTTCTGATTTGAGATAGATTTCAAAATCCTCGAAACGCATGTTTCCAACAATCAACCCAATCAAAGAATGCCTAAAAGATAGGTCTTTTTTGATTATTTTGTCGATGCTCAAAAATTTTTCTTCTGATGTAAGATGTCCGAAAGATATTTTATGTTTTTCTAAATAATGAACAAAAGCGGCAATAAGCCAGTCGTGTTGATTCTTTAGCAAGGGTCTTAAACATTCGTTTTGGAAAGCTTCCTCCAGCCCACTCATGTGATTGATAGTTATATGTTAAACTTTATGACAAATATACAGAATCCCAAATAGTATGCAAGCATACTAAAAATAAAATTTTCAATAAAAAAAATTGTATGTTTGTTTTTTTAATCAATGAAATGGATAAAAAATTACTTAGGCAATATTACCTTAGCAAAAGAAAGTCTTTGAGCGAAACAGAGATAGAGGAATACTCCTCCAAAATTCACGATTTATTTTTCAGATTCTTTGGGCTTCATTCGCTTAAAGTGATTCATGTTTTTTTGCCGATTCGACACCAGCAAGAAATAGATACATGGTTGATAATTAATACTTTACGAAGAAAATTTTCCTCTAAAATTATCATCTCCAAAAGCGATACAGATGGAGAAATGCGGCATTTTGTGCTAGAAAAAGAGACGAAATTAATCGAAAATCAATGGAAAATACCAGAGCCAGATGAAAATGAGTCAGAAGAATTTCCGATAGAAGCCATCGAATTGGTGCTAGTTCCTTTATTAATTTTTGATAAAATTGGTAATCGAGTGGGCTATGGAAAAGGCTATTATGACCGATTTTTGTCGAAATGCTTGCCCGAAACCATCAAAGTAGGTATCTCATTATTTGAGCCAATCGATGAGCCAATCCATTCGGATACTTATGATATTCGCCTTGATTATTGCATCACACCAAATAAAATTTGGAAATTTTAAATATTTTGTACTATTCCAAGATTATCATCCGAATATTTACCGTATATTTGTATCGAATAATACTCTATTCCTCTAATGGAGTTTGATGTTTTACTTAAATTACCCTTATTTAGAGGCTGGGGTATCAATAAAATGAAAATTGCAGTAGTTGGTGCAACTGGCTTGGTCGGCACTGAAATCTTGAAAGTATTGACGGAAAGAAATTTTCCGGTTAGCGAAATTATTCCCGTTGCTTCAGAAAAATCAATTGGTAAACAGGTTGAGTTTAAGGGGAAACAGTTTACGGTAGTAGGCTATGAAGATGCGATTAAGATGAAACCTGCGGTTGCGATTTTCTCTGCCGGAGGAAGTACATCTTTGGCTCTTGCTCCAAAATTTGCCGAAGCGGGGATTCCTGTCATAGACAATTCGTCGGCATGGAGAATGGATCCTACCAAAAAATTAGTCGTTCCGGAGGTAAATGCAGATGCAATTACGGCAAACGATAAAATCATTGCTAATCCGAATTGCTCTACGATTCAGATGGTAGTGGTATTGAAACCTTTGCACGAAAAAAATAAAATCAAACGTGTGGTTGTCTCAACGTATCAGTCGGTTACGGGTACAGGAAAAGCAGCGGTTGACCAATTATTTGCAGAGCGTGTAGGAGATGATTCTGTGAAAAAAGTATATCCTCATAAAATTGACTTGAATGTATTGCCACATATCGATGTATTCTTGGATAATGGTTATACCAAAGAAGAGATGAAAATGGTAAATGAAACCAAGAAAATCATGGGAGATGATAGCATCGCCGTAACTGCTACTACTGTTCGTATCCCGACAGTAGGCGGACATTCGGAGTCTGTCAATATTGAGTTTG
>CAYUFZ010000219.1:0-5066 GCA_964444025.1 uncultured Emticicia sp. | reverse complement strand
GGAGCTAAGATCTCTTATGATGATTTGGTAAATGCTTATAATATTCCGAGATAAAAATAAGCATCGGGCTATACGTTAAAAAAAGGTAGGAAATTATTCCTGCCTTTTTTGCTTTATCTTAAACTAGGATTTGTCCTCTTTTGCAATACAATTTGTACAGTTGAGCTTCAAGGTTTAATACTACATTGGAAATGAAAAAATAGAGATTATTTAAATATGTATTGGGGTTAGAAGGACAAAATAAATGGAAGTTTTTTAGTGAATACTTTGAGCACCTCATCAACCAATTATCAATGGATTGATACAAACACTAATCACTAGGGGGGAAATTCTTCTTTCTTTGTATAAGTAAATTGAAAAATTGCCGTATTTCAGTACGTGCATTATCGAGTTTTGTACGTGCGTTATCGAGTTTTGTATGTCCGCAACTAGAGTAAGACTTAGCCTATATAGTCGTTTTACGTTAGTGTAAAATCCGACCCGCAGAATGATACGTTTGTTTTTGCAAACACACGAAGCAAAGCTCAAAAAGCCATTTTTTGCAACTGCACGAATAGAGAAATTTCCATACATTTTTTATCACGAAAAACGATATGTTGGCAATTTAAAACTAAATTTGTGTCTTGACATCTTTAGCAGCAATAAATAGAATTAAAGAAGTACTTGAAGAAAAAGAAATTAAATAAACTTGGTTGGCAGAACAACTGGGCAAAAGTTACAATATGGTAAATGGCTATGTCCATAATCGACAGCAACCAAGACTTTAAGTATTATATGAAATAGCCCATGTTCTCCAATTTGAGATTAAAGAACTTTTAAAACTAACGAAGAGGTTGTAGATAATATTTTGCGAAGATAAAATATTTAAGAAGGAATCGGCTACCCTGCGAAGGCAATTGATAGTCAAGGAAAGAAAAAATAAACCAAATTATATTCCTCGACCTATTTTAATTCACACACGTATCAAACTATTAACGTTTGATAATTTTTTCTTGATGTATTTTAATTTAGAGCCTCTGTCATGATGCTTACGATAGTGAACTAGACAAGATGTTTTCACTTTTCTGAAAATAGCAATCTATATTTTTCTTTCCTAAATTTAGAAGTTTGCCTTCAAAAAACCAATTATTTATTTTGAATGAAAATTGAAAAAGGTTAATATTGCATCACGCTGTATCTAAATTGTGATAAAACCCATTAAAAGTTTCCCAAAAAAATGAAAGTTAAATTACTAATACGAATACTGTTAGTTGCCCAATTCAGTATAATTGTTCTCGTTTCTTGTCAGCAAGAAAAGCTGTCAATTGATAATCCAAAAATTTTAGGATTCACATTTTTGGGAGTCAAATCTACTAAAATTACAACAGATAGTACCCGTCATATCATCGATATAACGCTTCCTTATGGAGTATCCTTGAACGAATTAGTGCCTGAAATACAAATTAGTTCTGGCACTACTATTGTACCAGGCTCAGGCAGGAGTCAAGATTTTCGTTCAACAGTCTATTATACCCTTATCTCGGCATCTGGAGAAAAAGTAGTATATCAAATTAAAGTCAAGACAGAAAATCAGCCACTTCCGCTTATCATTGGTATTTCCCAATCCAAGATAGAAGCGGGCAACTCAGTGGTATTAAAAGGGAAATATTTTGGTAATTATGGTTTTGGGGTAAAAGCTATTTTGGTTGATAGTTTGTTGAAAGAGTACCCCATTAAAAGTATCTTGAAAGATAGCACTGAAATAGAACTTCAAGTACCGATTGAGCAGGCAATAGGTCAGTATCGAGTCAGACTATCCATCAACAATCAAACAACAGAATCTACCTTCTTATTAGGAGTGTCTTATCCTAGCCCTCAAGTCAAATCGCTTTTGGTCATGAATCTACTGCAAGGGGATACCATACGTTTGCAAAGCCTTTATACCCATACTAAAAAATATACCATCAAATTATTATTGAAAAATGCGACAACCTTGTATGAGTTGCCGCTGGTGGAAGATATGGGGGGGACATATTCCATACTCACTGGGCAAGAGCGTGCGGGGGACTATTCGGTAAGCTTGTTAAACAAGACAGAAAACAAGCAAAGTTTGTGGAGTGATGCTACCTTACATCTTTACGATGTTACGATGCCCTTTGTTTTAGGGACAGAAAAATCACAAACAAGATACAGACCCAACGAGACAATAATCTTTAAAACGCACAAATTTGATAGATTCAATCCTCGATTCTATCAGGTAAGCCTAAGTAAGGGGCAAAAAAAATATTTTTTGAATGGTTTTTACGATTCGCCAAGCCAAACACTCAAGATACAATTACCCATAGATGTAGAGCAAGGAGAATACTCGGTAGGTTTTATCTTGACACAAAGCAGTAGTAGCTCCATGGGTGAGCAATATGGATTTCAGATAGATACAAAAATTAATATTACAGAATAATGAAACAAACTTTACTAACATTTGCTGTCCTATTTTTATTTATTGGTACAAAGTTAAACGCTCAGAATTTATACATTAATGAGCTCAATTATACATCTACCGGCTTAACGGTATTTAATATTCCAATAACATGCTATGGAGGCAATGGTATTCGTATGTATGTAAATGATGCACCAATTGTGGCAACACAAGGCTTTTGTTATTATGGGATATGCTTGTTTTCGTATCCTTTTGGAACGTTAAAAGTAGGCGATAAGGTATATTTTAAGGATGGCTGTGAGAATCAGTCGAATACGGTGGTAGTTAGGGATGATTATGTGTATGTAGAAGTTCCTGATGGTTCAAGTTATACGGGCAATGGGATAAGCTCAACCGACGAAAGTGGGCCATATTCTCGTTTGACAAAGTCGGTTAAAGTAGGAAAATGTAGCCCAATCACATTAAATTCACATGCTTTACATTCATTCTTTTTTGGAGTAGGAACGAATGGGACGAGTAGTCCATCATATCAGAGTGGCGTAATAAAGATAAATGGGAGTCCAATCAGTGGAGCTTCTTTTGACATAAGTAATTATGGTGTATCTACGACTAATATTAGTATCAATAATGGGTATATCTCTTATAATTCGGGAGGATTGATACGTAGCAAGTCAAGTTTTTCGGGACGGACTCCTGTCACTATCGAATATACGCATAATGGGGTCTTGCCTTTTGATGTACAGGAGTTTGGGTTTGGTCCTTTGTGGGTTCGTCAATGGAGTAACCAAAAAATTACAATCAAAGAGTTGAAATATGATGGTAGCACACTGGAAAGCAATTTGACGGGAGATTATACTCACGCTGTCTTTAAAATTACTTTTGATTTGGGTTATTTTAGATTATTCATTGATGGAGTGGAGGTAAAGAGTATTCGTAGAACTGTGATATATGATAGTTCTGACGGGAGTTTATCCAAGAGTGGGGAGTTGGATTATGCAACAAGTATAGATTGGACACCTTCAAACTCTGGAAACCAATGGGTGGGTGCAATCATAGATGGCATACGCTATGCGAGGCAAAAATTTGAGGTAGCAGAATCAATGATATTGAATGAAACAGTGACGAATGTTTCTTGTTATGGAGGGAATAATGGTATTATCAAGGTACAGGTACAGGGGGGGCAGGGGCCGTTTCAATATTCTAAAGATGGTACAACCTTTTTGAGTAGTTCGGAATTTGGGGGTTTACGTGCCGGAAGCTATACGATTTATGTGAAAGATGCCTCTGGATGTCGAATACAAAAAACCATCCAGGTCAATGAAAATAGTGTTTTAGGTTTGGGGGCGACTGTGACAGATGTAACTTGTTTGGGTGTCAATGATGGTAATTTGGAATTAACGGCTATGGGTGGGGCAGGCTTTTATCAATATAAATTGGATGGAGGAGTTTATGGTAATTCGAATAAATTAATTGGTTTGGCTTCTGGTGAAAAGATTTTTTGGGTAAAAGATGGAGCAGGCTGTGAAAAATCAGCCAAAGCAATTATTGGTTTACAGAGTGCATTAGATGCTCAAATTACCCTAACTGATTTGAATTGCTATGGAGATAAATCAGGGAAATTGAGTATTTTACAGACTGGGAAAGCTTCTGGTGCGGTACTTTATTCATTAGATGGGGTATCTTATCAGTCTGGTAGTACATTTAGCGGATTGGCTTCAAACACTTACACAGTTTATTTAAAAGATAATCTATGTACCGTAAACAAGCCGAATCAGCGAATTGGACAACCTAGTGTTTTACGAATGAATGCACAGGTATCTCAAGCGGTGAGTTGTTATGGTCTGAAAGATGGGAAAATCGAGCTTTTTCCAAGTGGAGGGACAGGTTTGTATCAGTTTTCTTTGGATGGTACTTATTCAGAGAATCCTTCTTCGAGCAAGTCCTACCTTGGTTTAAGTGCTTCTAATTACAAAGTATGGGTAAAAGATAGCAAGGGCTGTGAGCGAGATACTATCTTGACTATGCCTCAGCCAAATAAGCTGACAGCTTCGATACTATCAAAAGCAGACGTGACTTGTTATGGTGGCACAGATGGCAATGTTATTGTGGCAAGCTCCGGAGGTAACGCTGGTAATCGGTATTTTATAGGAGCAACAGATTATGGCACGAGTGGAAAGATTGGGTCTTTGGAGAAGGGGAATTATACGATTCGGGTAGTGGATATGAAATCATGCGAAACATCCACCACCGTAGAAATATTGGAGCCTAATGAGATTAAAATAACCCCATCCATCAGCAAAACAGTCTCTTGTTATGGTGCCAATGATGGGGTTATTAGTGTGAGTGCCTCTGGCGGAACGGGCAGCATACAATATGCTCTCAATGATGGCGGGTATGGAAATATCAATATTTTTGGTGATTTATATGCAGGAACTTATGTTGTTCGTGTAAAAGATAGTAAAAATTGTGTGAAAGAATCGGTAGGCAATCTTTTGTCCGAACCAAAAGAAATAAAAACTCAGGTACGTGTAACGAATTTGTTGTGTTATGAGGATGGCAGTGGTAAAATAGCTTTAAGTGCCAATGGTGGCGTTGGAAATTATCGATATTCAAAAGATGGTATTACGTTTGGTAGCGATTCAAGTCATAC
>CAYUFZ010000218.1:1741-5084 GCA_964444025.1 uncultured Emticicia sp. | reverse complement strand
CTAATCGGGATTAAACTCAAAAAGATTGAAAGGAAATATCAAATCATGCTATTTAGAGATACTCGCACCCGAGTAATTGAATTTATAAAAGAGCTGAAAGAAGACGACAAAAGTCCATCTTTGTTATATAATGGTGATTTAATCATAAAAAATCCATTTTCACAAAATGAAATTGCTAAATTGGTCGGCACCTCTCGATCTACTTATAATATTATTATTAATAATTTGGAAAAAGAAGGGCTATTGAGTTACCAAAAAAATAAAATTATTATCAAAAAAGGGTTTTGTTAGATATCTAACATTTCATTGAAAAATCGTTATTTACCTTTGCAAACAATAACGATTTTTCAACTAAAAATCTTGAATTTAGAAACACAAATGATTCTTTTCAGTTCAAGATTAGAGATAACCAAACACAATATGAACCCAAAAATTAGATTCTTCAACATTTTAATTCTATTGACATTGCTCATTAGCTGTCGAGAAAAACAGACAGACATCAATCCTCAAGAAAGCCAAGAATATCTACTCAAAGGGGATTTTACTTCTGCCGCCCATCCAACCTCAGGCATTGCAAAAATAACCAAAGACAAATCGAAATTAATTTTCGAAAACTTCAAATCGGACAAAGGGCCAGACCTCAACATCTACCTATGCTCAAATCTAAATAATATCAAATCAGACTATATTGATTTGGGAGATATAAAGGGCTTGAATGGTAATTATTCTTATTCAGTAAATAGTTCTACCAATTTCAGCCAATACAAATATGTAGTTGTTTGGTGCGTTGATTTCAATGTTAATTTTGGCTATGCAAGCTTAGCTCCATAAAACACGATTATTCAAACTTAGCAGAATTATCAATTCTTTTCCACTCTTTATACCTGAATTTTTCGGGTATAATTCATAAATATTTCCCAATTATTAAAAATTTATCAAACATGACAACATCCAATTTATTTAAGAGTCTAACATTCGTAGCATTGACCTTTTCATTTTTAGCTTGTAGTAAAAATGAAATCTCCAAGCAATATGAAGAAGTAGTAGCCGTAGCCAACAGAGGTTCAAGTAATATCAGTTTCATTGATACAAAAACCAACCAAGTAACAAACAAACTATCGATTCCTGGCTCAGAACCCATGTACGTGGTCTATATACCAGAGAAAGACAGATTATACGTTGGCGATAGAAGCGGAAAAAAAGTACATATTATCAATCCTGAAACTAAGAGTATCGAAGGAGAGATTTCTGTTGGGAATGGCGTATTTCACATGTGGGCAGATGGGCAAGGGAAACAATTGTGGGTAAATAATGACATAGATAACAGCATTTCTGTTATTGATTTAAATAGCAATAAAGTAGCAAAAACTATCAATATTGGTCAAAAACCACATGATGTATTTCTGAGCAAAGATGGAAAGAAAGCATACGTCTCTATTATAAATTCCGATGCAAGTAAAGCCGATAAAGTCTTCATGTATTCAACTGCGGATTATAACAAAACAGGGGAAATCAGCGTTGGGAAAGACCCTCATTTATATCATTTGTCCAATAACAATACCCTCTACATTCCATGTCAATCTGGGCAAGTCTATTCGGTAAATGGAAGTGATTTGAGCTTAATTTCAATTATTTCATTTTCTGGAGCACACGGTATATTTCCAGCACCCGACCAAAACAACATATTTGTTACAAATATTTCAGGGCAACAGATTTATTCAATCAATACCAAAAACAACACCCAAAATGGAGCAGCCATTTCGGCATTACAAGCGACACCCCATAATATTAGCATAAATGAATCGGGAGATAAAATGTTTGTTACTCACTCTGGAGCAAATGCCAATACCATCTCCACCTATAGCATAAGTAGCGGAAATATTCTCGGTGGAAGCACAATCGTATCCGGCACAAATCCATTCGGATTAACTTACTATAAAAGAGAATTAAAATAAGCAATACTGATTTAAAATAAAAAAGAGGATGTCATGAAGGCATCCTCTTTTTTATTTTATTTATACAATCTTAGTTAAAGATATAACGAAGACCTAATTGAGCTTGCCATCTTGAACCAATTCCTTTTGATTCGAAGAATGAACTATCAAGAGCTTTTGTTCCAACAGATGTTTTTGAAGCATCAACATTCGGGAATGTAAACAAAGGATTTCTATCTTTGTCATATCCACCATAAGTAAGTAATGCACTTCTGTTAATACCACGATACACACCCCAGCTAGAGTTAATCATGTTACCAAAATTGAAGATATCAACACTTAATTGAATTGTATTTCTCTTTCCTTTTACATTCACGTAAAAATCTTGCTTGATACTTAAATCCAACTGACCTCTAGAAGGAGTTGTTGCACCATTTCTTTCTGCATATTGCCCTCTTCTTGAATTCAAGTATGAATCTTGCTTGATATAATTGTCTAAATTAGTCCATTGTTGAGCAGCAGTCAATACTTCTGAACCAGCTTTAATATCTACTAATTTGATATCACTCGCAGATTTAGGAATGAAAATCAAATCATTACCACCACCACCAGAGCCATCACCATTCATATCACCTGAATAGGTATAAGAGAAAGGACTTCCTGTTTGGTATTCATAGAATAAACCAACAGTTGTTTTCATTGCTTTCAAATATTCCTTGCTATAAGTTAAGCCTGCAATGAAACGATTTTTCACTAAGAAGTTTGAATTTGCTAATACTACTGCATTAGGGTCTCCTGAAACAAAACGGTCTCTCCAAATAGACTGAGCAATCGAACCACCATCGTTTACAGATTTAGCATCAGAACGAGTATAAGCAACCGAAGCAAAGAAATTATTACTGAATGATTTCTCTAATTTTGTAGTTACAAAATAGCTATATCCTTGATTTGTATTTTTCATCACAATAGCGTCCGAGATATTCGAGTAAATTCTATTATTATTAGAAGTTTTACCTGTTTCACTATTTACATTATAGAATATCGGGCGGTTATCTGCTCCGTTAGCAGAAACAGTTGAACTTGGAAGGTTTACATTTTGGTGATAAACAGCATTCAAATCTTTTGTATATGCTCCTTCTACCGTAGCTACAATTCCAGCAGGTAATTGGAAATCAACGGCTAAGTTTGTTCTCCAAATTTGTGGGAATTTAAAATTATTGTCTGTTACAGCCAAGTTGTAATTTGCATTAGCAGCTGCACCAGCAGGACGATAAGCATTCACATCTGCTGAAAAAGGACGATCTTTCGGGTTGTTGCTTGAAGTACTTCCGAACAACAAACCATTGTTAGATGCTTGGTTTGAAATCCAAACAAAAGGAACACGTCCAGTGAAAATACCAGAACCTCCA
>CAYUFZ010000218.1:0-1731 GCA_964444025.1 uncultured Emticicia sp. | reverse complement strand
TCATAATTAAATCCAATTCTTGGAGACCACATCAACTGTGTTTTTTGTACTTGGCTAGTATTAACTTTCACGCCATCACGGAAACTTAATGCAGAAGCAGCAGTATTCTCCGCAATATCAGCATTAACGACAGGCATATCGATTCTCAAACCGTAAGTCAAGTTCAACTTAGAAGAAACTTCGTATTTATCTTGTCCATATAATCCAAATTGAGCTGCTTTGATGTAAGCAAACGGAAACTCACCAGATGACAACGCAGAGTATTGAATACGATATTGCAAAGCATTAGATACACCAGTATTAGCACTTGCATAGAAATCGTCGAGTGAGTTAAATTGGAAACCACCGTAATAATTTGGAGCAAAACCATTTTTGAATGAATAAAACTCATTGTAAGTACCAAAACTATAGGAGTGTTTTCCTTTAAAAATATCGATATTATCAGAAATTTGGAATACATCTGAATTCAATATATTATTAGCAGAGAAAGGCTCATAACCAAAAGCTGTATAAGCTTGACCGCTTCCATTACCAATATCTACTGTCGGGAATGGAGTCGTATTTCCTAGTGGAGTCTCTCTGAAATCACGGAAACCAGTATAGCCAATTTGGAATTTATTAGAAATATTTCCACCGAAGGTACTATTTAATTCAGCAATAACTGAGCTTAAATTATTATTAATTCTGTAAAATGAACTTAAGAAAGGAAGAACATTTAAACCTGGAGCACGACCACCATTCAACGAACCTGAACTACTTGCTGGCAAATCTCTTAACGATTTCAACAAATTGTATTTAACTGCAAGTTTGTGATTGTTCGATAAGTTCACGTCAATTCTTGCGTTAATTTTATCTGAATTACTCAATAATTTGTATCCTTCGTATGGACCAGGATTATAGTTGTATTTGCTAATCAAAAAGTCTGACAATTTATCTAAATCAGCTTTTGATACATTTGATTGATTACCACCCAACGCAGAACCTTTCGCAGAAAAAGTACTACCTGGGTCATCTCTTCTTTCTTGTTCAGCACTTACAAAGAAGAAAACTTTATCTTTAATGATTGGACCACCAATTCTAAAACCTGTATTTCTAACAGAGAATTTTTGAGCTACTGGATCTAATTCATTTTTTTCTCCCATTACATTTTTTCCAACATAATCCAAATTACGACCAAAGTTGTAAATTGAACCTCTGAATTCGTTATCTCCAGACTTTGTAACTAAGTTTACACCTGCTCCAGTAAAACTACCTTCTCTAACATCGTAAGGAGCGATATTTACCGAAATTTGCTCAATAGCATCTAATGAAATAGGTTGAGCATTCGTCTGACCACCTACGGCACCTGACAAACCGAAAGCATTATTGAAAGCAGCACCATCAACCGTGATATTGTTATAGTTCGAGCTTCTTCCACCAAAACTTGGAGCACCGTTAAAGGTATTTGAGCTTCCTTGTGGAGTCAAACGAGTAATATCATTGAATGAACGAGATAGGGTTGGGAGAGCTTGAATTTGTTCTTTTACCACACCTGTCGCAGCACCTGTTCTATCCGAACTAAAAATGCTACTTTTATCGGCTTTTACAACCACTTCATTCAAAGTTGTTCCTTCTTCCTTAAGTTTCAACTCAACGTTAGCAGGAGAGCCTAAGTTAGCAATAACACCATCTTGTATAGCTTCTCTGTATCCAATGAAAGTAGCACTCAACTTATAAGGGCCACCTACACGC
>CAYUFZ010000217.1:0-5101 GCA_964444025.1 uncultured Emticicia sp. | reverse complement strand
TTCGGAGGTATTACCCAATTCGTTGGCGGCTTCAGCATTTATCAATAACACTTCGGCGAATCTCAGCAGATGAACATTTTTTTGTTTAAAATCTCTATTCCCTAGAAAGTTTTCAACATTTTTATTTTCCGAATGATAGGCTTTATAATTATATCTAAGGTTTTCTACCGAATCTGCACTTGGGATTCTGAATCCATCAAATAAAGTTGTTCCTTTGTGTTTCCCACTATTGTCAATAAAAATGATGGTCGCTTCTTTACGTTTATCCCCAGATTCATAAGCGTTTATTAGGCTTTGCGAAGGTGTACAAAAGCCCCAACCTAAATCTGTCCAACCACCTTTCCCTCCCACTCGGGGGCCCTGAAACATAGAATAGGCATTTATTCCAAAGTCTGAATTGTTGAATTGGCCAGTCTGAATTTCGAAAATTGCCTCTCTGCTATTATCTCCTGCTTGCCTCCAAATAGTTTCGTAATTTGCCAATAAAGCATATTGCCCAGATTCGATGACTTCTTTACTCAATTCATAAGATTTTTTCCAATCTTTTTTGTACAAGTAAGCTTTTGCAAGTAATGCTTGAGCTGCTCCTTTAGAAATTCTCCCTGCTCCAGTTTTGTTTCGAATATTTAGATTATTGGCAGCAAACTGTAAGTCCTCAAGGATTACTTGGTAAATTTCATCAACACTTGCCCGGGTTTGAAAAACGGGGTCTATGTTTGCATCATTTGCATCTTTGGGAACACGTAATATTTTGGGTACTCCACCAAACCATCGGACTAAGTTAAAGTAATAGTACCCACGAATGAACCTAACCTCCGCTGTTAACCGATTTTTAGTGTTTTCATCTAAAGTGGATTGCGAAATAATATTGAGAGCATTGTTTGCCTTAGCAATGCCATTGTAATGACCAGCCCAAAGCGATTGAACAAATAAGTTGGTAGGTGTAAGCGTAAAATCATCTATTACTCCAACCGTACCCCTTTGATCGCTTGGGGTGCTTCCTTTTTCGGCATCATCAGAAATGATGTTGGTTGCACTGACGAAGGCAATGCCGTGAATATCGCCTTCTGCTCCAAAAGCTTCTGCTGTCATGAGACTATTATAGACTCCCACTACTAAGTTTTGAGCCAAATTAGGGTCAGTTTCTGCTGTTGGTTTGCCTTGTAGCTGTACGTCTAAAAAATCACTTGTACACGAAACGAATACCAGCAAAAAACAGCTTAATAGTAAATATTGTATCTTTTTCATATCTTCATTAATTATCGTTGAATTTATTTTCAGAATCCTATATTCAAACCAATTGCCAGGGTCTTATTTGTAGGATAGGCATTGAGCTCTATCCCTGAATTGGTTGGATTTCCTGTCAGCTCAGGTGTAAATCCGGAGTATTTTTTGAATGTAAAATAGTTTTGAGTCGTCAAAAATACCCTTCCTGAATTTATTTTTATTTTTGATAATAATTCTTTTTTTAGCGAATAAGAAAGGCTTATGTTATTAATTCTTAGAAAATCGCCAGATTCTAAAAAGTAAGTTGAAGCCGGTAAATTTCCAGCATTTGCGGCAGGTTCATTATTAATTCCACTACCACGACTCCACCTAGTATATGCCATATTAGCCTCTATATTGTCCAATAACCCTTGTCTGAAAGCTTTTTTTCCATTATATATCTGATTTCCAAGATTGCCATAAGCATCTATACTCAAGTCGAAGTTTTTGTAGCTGAGTCCCAAATTGAATCCAAAAAATGTTTTTGGTTGATAAGAGCCAGCAAAGACTCTGTCTGCATCATCAATTTTTCCATCGCCATTCGTATCTTGATATTTAAAATCACCTGCCGAGGCACTTGGCTGAATTAGCACTCCACTGCTGTTTTTATATTCAGCTACTTCAGCATCGGATTGAAACACTCCCAAGGTTTTTAAAACATAGAAACTGCCTACCGGTTGTCCATTATCTGTTTTGGTGGTGTATTGTTGGGCAGCACCGATGCCTCCGTCCAAGATAGGTTGTCCTCCATTAAGACCAATAACAGAGTTTTGATTGAAAGTGATATTGCCACCAATTTTATAAGATAAGTTTTCAGTAATTTTATCTCTCCAATTTAAAGATGCTTCCAAGCCTTTATTGCGAATAGAAGCGGCATTGGTTAGGACTACTCCGTCTTTATCTCCAGTGACGGAAGGAACTTTTACATTGATTAATAGATTCAATGATTTTTTATCATAATAGCCAAATTCACCTTGTAGTTTTCCATTTAGTGTGCTAAATTCAAGTCCAAAATCTGTTTCTTGGGTAGTTTCCCACTTTATATTTGTATCTTTAATTTGTGTAATAGCAGAGCCAAGAGTGGCGGTTCCTCCTCCAAATGCGTAGGCTAAATTTGGTTCGACTGTCACAATATATCCATCTGAGGGGGTTCTATCATTCCCGACTTGCCCCCAGCTTGCTCGAATTTTTAGAAATTGAATCAATGATTGGTTTTTCATGAAATTTTCATTCGACAATACCCATCCCGCACCGAGTGATGGAAAAATTCCCCAACGGTTATTTAAGGGAAATCTTGAGCTACCATCTGCACGAATAGTGGCTGTCAGTAGGTATTTTTGATCAAAATTATAGTTTAAACGACTAATGTATGAGTTTCGAGTCCATTTATCCCCTTCTCCCGAATTGGTTGAAGTATTGGCATTGCCAGTATTGATATACCAGAGGTTTTTGGCAGCTGGGATATCTTTTCTGAAAGCACTAAATGTATGAAAATTATAAGATTCGGCGGTTGTTCCTGCTAATATGTTGAAATTGTGTTTTTGTATTTGTGTTTGATAGCTGATGGTATTATCCCATACCCACCTAAAACTATTCGATTGGCTTGTGGTTAAATTGCTATTCGGGTTACGTTGATTTCCTCCAGCTTGTAAAAATGTAGTTTGGTCATTATTAAACTGATAATTATAAACTCTTGCATTTCGGTAATTCAAATCTCCTCCGATATTTGTTTTAATCATCAAACCCTTTATTGGCTTAAATTCAATAAAAGCAGAGGATTGAATCCTATTCGATTGGCTGAAATCATCGTTGTTATTTATGTCTAATATTGCATTTCCTACATTTTGATACAAAGAAGTATTTCCGTACTTCCCATCTTTCATACCTTCAATGATGGGTGCTGCTCGATAAGCATTGTTATATGCTGTTCCTAAATTTACGTTTTGGTCTTGGGTATTTGATAATGAGCTTGAAATACCTGCTTTAAGTTTAGAATTAAATTCAAAATCGTTGTTTAATCTGGCGGTAAATCGTTTAAAATTATTTTTTATGACTATTCCTTGTTCATCTAAATAGCTTAAACTTAAATAATTTTTGGAGTATTTGGAGCCACCAGCGATTGATAGATTATGGTTTTGCATTTGAGCATTTCGTAATATTTTACCATACCAATCAGTCGAAATATCTCCTGGTGGCAAAATTTGCCCACTAGCGGCACTGACATAATTGGCGTATTCTTCGTTATTTGCCATTTTTACAAGGTTACTCGCCGAACGAATACCAATCATATTGTTGTAATTGATGCTGAGTTTATCATTGCTCCCTTTTTTTGTACTGATAATCACTACACCATTGGCTCCTCTTGCCCCATAAATAGCAGTGGATGAAGCATCTTTCAAAATATCTACATTGGTAATATCGGAGGTGTTGATATTACTGATATCATCTGTCAAAACGCCATCTACCACAAAAAGCGTTGAGGTTCCAGCTAAAGCTGTTCCTATACCTCTTATTCGAATATTTGGAGATGAGCCTGGTCGTCCATTGCTAATAATCTGTACACCAGCTACTTTCCCTTGAATCGCTTGGGTGGCGGTCATGATTGGTTGTTTGATTAATTCTTCCCCTTTGACACTTGATGTTGCCCCGGTGATGTCAACTTTTCTTTGTGTGCCATAGCCCACCACAACTACTTGGTTTAAGGCAGTTTCGCTTTGGTTTAAGGAAATTGATATATCTATGGTGGTTTTGATGATGTATTCTCTGGTGTCATATCCAATCGAACTGATAATCAAGACATCGTTTCGATTGATATTACTGAGCGTAAATTTCCCTTCTGTATCGGTGTTTACTCCTTTATTTGTATTTTTTACTTTAATTGTAGCCCCAGGTATTCCTTCATTGCTAAGGTTATCAATTATTTTACCGTTAAAGTTCGTCTGTGCCATACTACTAATGCCAAGTAATAAGGAGAGAAGTATGACTGGCAGGTATTGCCGAATTTTTGGTCGAAACAGCTTGTTCATTTTATTTAAGGTTATGAGTGAATGTCAATAATTCAAATAAAAAAAAGATTAATTACCTACATCATTAAGAAGATTTAAATCAAACAACAGATTTGTTTTTAATTCATAAAACGTCTTAAAAAATAGCTTTTTTTAGAATTTATTTAAGTGCAAATATCAATAATTTAAGATAATTACCATAAAATTAACCTACATCAATACTACATCATTTTGTATATTTACAGATAAATTCAATTAATTTGTTTTTCAAATGAATATTATCGATTTTTTGTATGAAGATTCAAGATTTATATAGATACTTAATCATCATTGTCGCTTTCATCCCTATAAGATTGAAAGCCCAAGGATTGTCTGAGTTGTGTCAAACAGATTATTTCAATTATTCGCATCAATGGTATAAAGCCCACCGTCAAAATTGGGGTGTTTCTCAAAATCATAAAACGGGCTTCATGTATTTTGCAAATTCAAAAGGTTTGTTGGAGTTCGATGGAACAAATTGGAAAATATTCCCTTTGCCAAACAAACAAATTGTTAGGTCGGTCTTGTGTACCAATTCGGGTAAAATATTTACGGGTTCATTGGGTGAGTTTGGTTATTGGCAAACCAAACATGATGGGCAATTGAAATACCATTCGCTTAGGGGGCAAATCAAAGAACCATCATTTGCCCAAGAAGAAATTTGGCATATTTTAGAAATTCCAAACGGTATTTTGTTTCAGTCGTTTGCGGTTATTTATTTGTATAAAAATAATCAGCTGAAAAAGTTAAATGCTCCAGGAAATATCTTATTTGTGTTTGAGGTGAAGGGT
>CAYUFZ010000216.1:2926-5124 GCA_964444025.1 uncultured Emticicia sp. | reverse complement strand
GAAACAGAAAACCAAGTTTTATATGTCCAATTTTTAGAAAAAAAATCGCAAGATTTAGCATCTATCGAGCAGGGCATTTCACCAAAATCTCCTTACAACAGATTTTTACGTGCAGAGATAAAACTATTGTGGGCGATGGCTTCTATCAAATTGGGGCATGAAGTAAAGGCTGCTTGGGATGTGATTCAGGGCTATCGTTTACTTGCTGAAAATCAGAAATTATTTCCAGACTTTTTGCCAAATCAAAAATCTTTGGGTTGTTTGCATATTTTGGTTGGCTCTGTGCCAGAAAATCAAAAATGGATAACAAATGTGCTGGGGCTGAATGGCAGTATTCAGCAAGGAATGAAGGAGTTGGAGCTTGCGTCTAAGGATAAAATTTGGGGGCGAGAGGCTATTTTTTGTAAAACTTTTATCCAAGCGTATGTTTTAAATAATGATTTTAATAAAAAAGAAGATTTTTCTCAATTAATTGCCAATGAAGACGATAATCTGAATGCGTATTTGTTGGCTATTGTCATTTCTTTGAAAAATCACAACAGCTCATTGGCTGAAATGTATTTGCAAGAGATGCCCAAAGGCTCTATCTATCAATCTTGGAATATCTTGGATTTGTACAAGGGTGAAATTTTGCTTTTTCAGGAAAAATATCAAGAAGCATCGGTTTTATTTTTATCATATATCAAAAATTTTAAAGGCAAAACTTTTGTAAAAGATACCTATTATAAATTGTTTCTGTGTGCTTTCTTGAGTGGGGATGCTGCAAAGTCTCGTCAATATCTTTTATTCGTGAAAAAATCTGGTAATGAAGTGGCAGAAGCAGACAAGGCTGCTCAAAAAATGTGTTTGGAATTTACGCAAACCAATCTTTTCCCTGATAAAAATTTGCTTAAACTTCGTCTTTTCTTTGATGGAGGAAGGTATGAAAAATGTATCGAATTGCTAAAAACCCTGACGGAAAAGTCGTTTAATGCTATTAAAGACCAATCTGAGTTCAATTATCGTTCGGGTAGAATTTTTCAAAATATCAATCAAACAGCTAGGGCAATTTTGTTTTTTGAACGAGCAATTCAATTAGGTCGGGAAGATTGGTATTTTGCCCCTGCTTCTTGTCTTCAATTGGGGTATATTTATCAAATGAATGGACAAAAAACAAAGGCAAAATATTATTTTGAAAAAGCTATTTCATACAATAAGCATGAGTATAAATCTTCTGTTGATAACAAAGCCAGAGCAGCCCTGACAGGCATGATAAATTAGATGTTCATCTCTGGAATATCTCCTTCGATGACCAATTTTCCTTCAGTTGCTTGTTGAATGTATTCAACCGATATCCCTGGTGCTCGTTCCAATAACCTAAATCCACCTTCCGGCAAAATATCCAAGACAGCCAATTCTGTCACGATTTTTTTTACACAAGAAAGCCCTGTGATGGGAAGCGTACAGTTTTTTAAAAGTTTGGATTCCCCAGCTTTATTGACATGTTGCATCGCCACAATGATATTTTCTGCTGAGGCAACCAAATCCATGGCTCCCCCCATTCCTTTGACCATTTTTCCTGGAATTTTCCAATTGGCGATATCCCCATTTTCCGAAACTTCCATCGCTCCCAAGATGGTCAAATCTACATGTCCACCACGAATCATGGCAAAACTTTCGGCAGAACTGAACAAAGAGGAGCCTTGCAAGAGCGTAACCGTTTGTTTGCCAGCATTAATGATATCTGCATCAACTTCTTCTTCGGTCGGAAATGGCCCAATTCCTAATAAACCATTTTCGGATTGAAGCACTACCTGAATATTTCCTGGGATATAATTTGCCACCAAAGTAGGAATTCCGATGCCTAAATTGACATAAAACCCATCTTTTATTTCTTGGGCTATTCTTTTTGCAATTTGATTTTTATCCAAGCCAATGATTCCATCACGTGCCGAAACCGTAGCATCATCCGTAAGAATAAGCTCTTTTCTGATGGTTCTTTGTTCGATTCTTTTTTGATAGTTTTTCCCCTGAAAAATACGTTGTACATAAATCCCTGGCGTATGGATTTGAGCAGGGTCCAAACTACCCACAGGCACCAATTCCTCAACTTCCGCAATGGTGATTTTTCCGGCAGCAGCCATCATGGGACTAAAGTTTTGGGCAGTCCCTCGAAAAATCAAATTACCAGCAGTATCGCCTTTCCAAGCCTTAACAAT
>CAYUFZ010000216.1:0-2916 GCA_964444025.1 uncultured Emticicia sp. | reverse complement strand
TCTTCCTGCAAATACTTTTTTCCATCAATTTCTCTTACTTCTTTGCCTGCGGCTACTTCAGTTCCTACACCAGCCGGAGTGAAAAAAATAGGAATACCTGCTCCTCCCGAACGAATTCGCTCCGCCAAAGTTCCTTGCGGAATCAAATCAACTTCCAATTCTCCCGATAGTAGTTGTCTTTCAAATTCCTTATTTTCACCAACATACGACGAAATCATTTTTTTTACTTGACGATTTTTGAGCATCAAACCAATGCCAAAATCATCAACGCCTGCATTATTTGAGATACAAGTAAGGTTTTTTACATTTTTTTTGAGCAATGCTTCAATCGAATTTTCGGGAATTCCACACAAGCCAAAACCTCCCAACATCAGTACCGAACCATCTGTGATATCTTCAACTGCCGACTCGGCATTCTCTACTACTTTATTTATCATTTTTAACGATTTTAAGGGTCATTTTTCTGCAAATATATTACCTAATGAGGTATCAATGCACGATTGATGCTGATAAAATTTTGAATGTACAAAATCAATCATTTTTGGCAAATTGAGGCAAAAAAGCCAAAAATTACTTATAATTATTGAAATATTAATCAAAAGGAATGTCAAAAGAAATTTCTTTTAGGTCAAAATCCAATACTTTACCGTCAAAATCAATCATAAGTTTCCCTTGAGGATTGATGTCAATTATTTTGCCGATTTTTTTTTCCTGTTGAACAATAAAAGTTTTGTTTTCTTGATACCAAAATAAACGTTCCAGGTACTTTTGTTTTTGTATGAGATGTTGCCCATTTTTGAGTTGGAGGTAATATTTTTCGATACATTCACATAAAATTTCAATCAATGAATGAATCTGCCAATCAGAGATTTTTGTTTCCAAAGCCAAAGAAGTCGCTTTGGAATGACTAAAAGATTGCTGAATGACATTGACTCCAATGCCAATAATTGTATTTGAAATTCTATTGCCTGAAATACTATTTTCAATCAAGATTCCTCCTATTTTTTTATTTCCGACATACATGTCATTTGGCCATTTGATGCGTAAATCTTTGCTTAAATATTTGCACAAAAATTCATAAATAGCTAAAGAAATGGCAATATTTAGTTTGAATTGTTCATTGATATGTAAGAAGAGAGGTTTCAGTAAAATTGAGTACGTAATATTTTGTCCAGCATTGCTTTCCCAGGAATTGCCACGCTGTCCTTTTCCAGCGGTTTGGTTGTCAGTAATTACAACTGTCCCTTCAAAAAAAGATTGATTTTGAATTATTTCGCTTGCTATTTCGTTAGTAGAATGACAAGATGGCAGATAAACGGCATTTTTGCCAATAAAATATGTTTTGGGTTGAAATTTGAGCAATTTTGATTAATTTAGCGTTTTGAAAGACATAAGAAAAGCAATTGTCTGCTATTAAATCCAAAAAAGGATCAAGAATAAGCTTCAAACTGCTTACAAAAATAATTGAAGATAATAATTAATGAAAGAAATCAAAGAATTTTCAGGAGAAGAATTATGTAACTTGGTAGTACACGGGATGCTTGAAAAAAAAGCGACTAATATTATGGTAATGGATTTACGACAAGTAAAAAATGCCATTACTGATTTTTTTGTCATTTGTTCCGGAAATACCGATACCCAAATTGCTGCCATTGCAGACTCAGTTGATGAAGAAGTACACAAAGCGTCGGGCTTGAACCCTTGGCACCAAGAGGGTCGCCAGAATAGGGAGTGGATTCTCTTAGATTACGTAGATGTGGTCGTTCACGTATTTAGAAAAGACAGAAGAAAGTTCTATGATTTAGAATCCCTATGGGGAGATGCTGAGGTCAAGATGATAGAAGAAAGCGTTGAGGCAGAAAATCCGAACCAATTTTATATAAATTGAGTTTAAGAATAAATTTAGTTGGCAATTAATCAGCTCAAAAAATAAAGATTACTTATTTGCATTTCTAATACAACAAAGGAAAAATTACTAAAATGTCAGACAATAATAACGAATTTTCAAAGAGAAAACCCGCTAACAACGGTGGCGGAGGCATGCAGGGATGGGTTGTTGCGGTAATAATTATGGGTATTATCGGATTTATTCTGATGTCCCGTACGGCTTCGCTGACGAATATCAAGTTTAATCAATTTGAAAAAATGATTTTACAAGGAGATGTCGAGAAGGTATCAGTGGTAGAAGGCAATCGTAGTGTGGAGGTTTCTTTAACAAAAGATGCAATTCAAAAGCCTGAATACAAAAAAGATTTAGGAAATAATCGATATGTTTCGGGAGGCCCTCATTTTAGAATAGATGTGGTATCGGTAGAATCATTTATGAATGATTACCGAGAATTGCTTAAAAATCCTCAAATTTCGGAAAGTTATCGCCAAAAGTTGTATCCTGAAAGTGTTGAACGTCAGGATTTGATGAGCTATTTTTGGCAGTTATTTCCCGTATTGCTGATTTTGGGAATCATGTATTTTTTCATGACTCGCATGGCTGGCGGTGGCGGTCCAGGTGGAGCGATTTTCAATATTGGGAAATCTCGTGCGGCATTATTCGATGCAGATAATAAAGTGAAAATCACGTTCAATGATGTAGCAGGCTTAGAAGAGGCTAAAGAAGAGTTACAAGAAATTGTTGATTTTCTGAAAACTCCAAAAAAATACACAGAATTAGGGGGTAAAATTCCCAAAGGTGCATTGCTCGTAGGCCCTCCAGGAACAGGAAAAACCTTGTTAGCTAAAGCGGTGGCTGGAGAAGCAAGTGTTCCGTTTTTCTCTCTTTCAGGGTCTGATTTTGTTGAAATGTTTGTTGGGGTAGGAGCGGCTCGTGTACGTGATTTGTTTAAGCAAGCCAAGGAAAAAGCACCATGTATCATTTTCATTGATGAAATTGATGCGGTAGGTCGTTCGAGGGGAAGAGGC